>CAMDXR010000200.1 GCA_945877725.1 Limnohabitans sp. Rim8 | reverse complement strand
GCCAGCACCATGCCGCAAGTGGGGCCCATAACCATGTGCGTGAACTCCACCACGCGCAAGCCTTCGAGGGGTAATTTTTTGACCGGTGGATTCATGCTGACAGTCGTGCGTTTTGGGGGTTCGTATAAGTTTTGGGCAAGCCCGCCTGTGCGATGCTGCCGTGCAAACATTCTCCTGCCAGCCACCCGGTCAATTGCTGCCGCAGCGTCAGTAAGGCCTGCAGATCAATGCCTGTGGCGATGCCCATGCTGCCCATCAAATAAACCAGGTCTTCGGTGGCCACATTGCCACTGGCCCCCGGCGCATGCGGGCAACCCCCAATGCCGGCCAGGCAGGCGTCAAAGCGGTTTTCTCCAGCTTGCAAGGCCGCCATGACATTGGCCAGTCCCAGCCCGCGCGTGTCATGAAAATGGCCACAAGCCAACCGGTCACCCGCCACCTCACGGGCTTGGGTAAACAAGTCCCCCACTTGCCGGGGGTCGGCGTAACCCACCGTATCGGCCAAACCTACCCGGTCCACGCCCAGCGCCAGCACGGCTTGGATCAGGCGCAACACTTCAGGCACTTCAACCCGCCCTTGCAGAGTGCAACCGAGCGCGGTGCTCATGCCCACTTCAATTTTGCAATGTGATCCCGCCATTCGACGGGCTTCAACTATCGCCCCGATTTCGGCCACCACATCGTCGGGTGCCTTGCGTAAATTGGCCAAACTGTGTGCATGACTGACCGACAGGGGCAGCAGCATCCAATCGGCACCTGCAGCCATGGCGCGTTCGGCCCCCTTCAGGTTTGGCACCAACACCGAGACGCACATACCGGGCAATGTCTTTGCAAAAGTCACCAGCTCTGCGGTATCGGCCAGTTGCGGCATCAGCTTAGGTGGCACAAAAGAGCCCACTTCAATTTCGCGCACACCCGCGTCGTAAGCGCCCTGAATCCACTGCAACTTTTGTGAGGTGGGCAAGGTGCGCGCAATGCTTTGCAGGCCGTCGCGCAAGCCCACCTCGCGAACGGTCACACGTTCGGGCCACTGAAATTCTTTCATGCGATCGGTCCTTGTTGATTTGCTGTGATTCACAGTTCACAGCAACGGGGGGTGCTTCAAGTTTAAATAGTTCCAATTGATCATACAATGCAATTTTGGAAGCCTATTTGTTCCAAAATGGAATAACTAAATGCGCGAACTCGATTTAACCAGCCTGCGACTCTTCGTGACCGTGTGCGAGACCGGCAACATGAGCCGTGCGGCTGAAAAGGCCAACATGGTGGCCTCGGCCGTGAGCAAACGCCTGGCTCAACTGGAAAACACCGTCGGTGCCAGCTTGCTCACCCGGCGCAAACACGGTCTGTTGCCCACACCTGCTGGCGAAACGCTGCTGGAACATGCCCGCAGCATGTTGTTGAGCGCAAGCCGCATCGAACGCGACATGGCCAACCATGCTGCGGGAATTCAGGGGCGCGTGAATGTACTGGCCACAGCCTCGGTAATGGCGGAGTCGCTGGCCGACGAAATCGCAGATTTTTTGAAAAAACCCGAAAATCAGAACATTCAAGTTGACCTGGAAGAACGCATCAGCCCTGCTGTGGTGCGCGGCATACGCGAAGGTGTGGCCTCCATTGGCATCTGCTGGGATGCCGCCGAAACTGGGCTGCTCAAAACCCGCACCTACCGGCATGACCACCTGAGTGTGGCGGTTCCAAAAGGTCATCCGCTGGGCCAACTGGCCGAGGTTCGTTATGCCGACACCCTGGACTTTGAGCATGTGATCATGCCGGTCAACTCTGCGGTGGAAATCATGTTGCAACGCGAAGCCGGCTTGCTTGGCAAACGCCTGCATCACCGCGTAATTGTGACCAACTTTGAAGCCGCACTGCGTGTTGTGCGTGCGGGCCTGGCCATTGCGCTGGTGCCACGGGAAGTGACCACGCTTTACGCGCAGGCCTATGGTTTAGAGATCCTGCCCTTACAAGAGAGTTGGTCCAGAAGGCGTTTTATCCTATGTCACCGGGGGGAAGACTCACTGACCCCGGCTGCCCTGCTTTTGCTGAACGCCCTAACTGCCCCGGCCGCAACATTGGAGACTTCATCTTGAGCGCACAGCTTTTCAAGCTTCCACTAGGCGATGAGGTGTTGCCTCCCCTGCGGGTGCTTTATTTGAGTCAAGACCCGGCCTTGATACGCCGTCAACTGGCAGGCGAAACGCTCCAACTTAAACAAGTGGGCCCACTGCGCCACGATGTCTCTACCGACGAGATAACGCCCGTGGCCATCCTAAGCCATTACGACGACACCTTAGGCGACTTTGCCCACACCGGGCTGCGCTGCGCTGGTGAGCAACCAGTGGGCCGCCGAGACCTCAGGCAAGCAGGCGTTCAAGTGTTGGTGGGTGGACGCCGTTATGGCAAAGGCTCTTCTCGCGAACATAGCCCCACGGCGGAAAAACTGGCGGGCGTGCAACTGGTTATAGCCGAAAGCTTTGAACGCATTTATCGGCAAAACGCCGACAACATCGGTTTGTTTACGAGTACTGATTTCGGATGGGTCCAACGTATCGAACGCGGTGAGCGCCTGACCATCGACGATCTGGTGCGAGACCGCGATGCCCTGACCGCCTCCATCCTGAGGGCCGGAGGCCTGCTGCGCTGGGGCCAACAATTTCTGCTATCGCCCCCCATCGCCAGCCCAACCCTCCCCAATTCCAGTGGGAGCGAGCCACTGCTCGCGAATGCCGAACCACAAACTTTTTTTGAAAAAATCCTCAATCGCCACCGCCTGCCTGCTCCCCACACTCCCATGACCCCATCCCCAGGCGATGGTTTGCTGGTATGGGCAGACTGGCGATTCATCCATGAGTACTACACCGGCATGGCAGACACCTTGCTGCGTCGGGCTTTGGGCAACAATTTCGGTTTGCAACGCGCCGATCAAATTGTGGTGTTTGAAGACCACAGCTCATATATAGATGAAAGCGCTGCCCATTTGCAGGGGGGGCTGGTCATGCAGATGAAAGCCATGACTCAAGCCCAGCGCGACTTTGCCGCACGACACAGTCTGCGCATGCACCGCACCTTGACGGACGCCGAGGTGCTGCAAGACGATGGTCAAAACGTGGCGGGCATCTCGCACGCCATGATGGTCGAACACTATGCCCTGCCGGGACAAGTGGTCGTGGGCACCGACTCGCACACAACCCACAGCGGCGCTTTGGGATGCGTAGCATTTGGCGTGGGCACTACCGACATGGCGAATGCCTTTGTCACGGGTGCGGTGCGCATCGCGTGGCCCGAATGCGTGCAGGTCAAGTTAGAAGGTCAACTGCAACCGGGCGTGACCGCAAAGGACCTCATGCTGCACCTGCTGGCCACACCTTTTATTCGCAACGGGGAGGGTGTTGGCAAGGTGTTCGAGTTCACAGGGACAGGCATCGCTCAACTGAGCACAGACGAACGTGCCACCCTGACCAACATGTGCGCCGAACTGGGTGGCTTGACCGGCATCGTGGCTCCCGACACTGAAACCGTGCGGTATTTGAAAGAGCGCCGTGGCCTGGATTACCAGATTGAAGACTGGATGCACAGCGATGACAGTGCCCACTTTGCACATACCCTTGCGGTGGATCTGGCCGCTTTGTGCCCCATGGTGGCCAGGCCGGGCGACCCGGGCTTGGGCCTTGCGCTTCGGGATTTAACCGAGCGGATCCCTATTGACATTGCTTATGGGGGTTCTTGTACGGCAGGCAAACGTGAAGACTTTGACCACTACCACGCTGTTCTGGCTTGGGGGCTGGCACAGGGGTTGAAAATTCCGCCTCGCGTGCAAGTGTTTTTGCAATACGGCACCACCGCCGTTCGTGACTACTGCATTGCCAAGGGTTACAACCAGACTTTTGCCGCATTGGGGGTGCGCATTTTGCAACCCTCTTGTGGGGCCTGCGCCAATTGCGGACCGGGATCGTCGACCCAAGTTGAGCAAGTGACGGTGAGCGCCATAAATCGCAACTTTCCTGGACGCTCCGGTCCTGGACAAGTCTGGCTGGCCAGTCCGCCCACAGTGATGGCGAGTGCACTGGCGGGTGAATTGTTGTCGTTTGAAGATTTACAGGCGCGCTTTAAGTGAGTTTCAGCTGTTCAAGTGGCTGATGCCAGCCGTGTTCAGCGGTAAAACGCCTCAACTGTGCCTTTGAGTTTGATCAGCAGCGGCTGGCCTTTGCGGTCCAGGGTTTTGCCTGCGGGCACCTTGACCCAGCCCTCGCTGATGCAATATTCCTCCACATCGGTGCGGTCCTTGCCATTGAATCGGATACCGATGTCGTGCTCGAACACGGCGCGCACATGGTGGGGGCTGCGGGCATCGATCGACAAATGGTCGGGCAGTTCAGGGCGGGCAGAGGCTTCGGTCATGGTGATTCAGCAAAATGAGGACAAGAGATGCCGATTCTCCACCATTTGGCAGACCGCACAGTGGCAGAATCGCCGGTTGCCCCTCGCACATTGCTGGTGCCGAGCGCCGCTTTTTAAGCGCCGTTCGCGCCTGAATCTTTTTCAAGCCTTGTTCGGTCTTTGTTTGACCCTGATTCCCCCGCTGCATGACCCCCAACCCCTCTGGCACCCTTGGCATTGATTTCGGCACCTCCAATTCGGCCATGGCCTGGCTGGGCGCGCACGGCGCAGCGCGGCTGATAGCGCTTGAGGACGACGCTCTGGCCATGCCCACGGCGGTGTTTTACAACGCCGAAGACAACAGCACACACTTTGGGCGTGATGCCATCAAACTTTATTTGGAGGGCACCGAGGGCCGCCTGATGCGCTCCTTGAAAAGCCTGCTGGGCAGCCCGCTGTTGCTGGAAACCACGCAAATCGGCCACCAACAGATCAGTTTTCAGGACATCATTGCCACCTTTTTGGCCACCCTGCGGGAGCGCGCCGCGCAAAATTTGGGGGCGGCACCCCGCCGCGTCGTCATGGGCCGCCCCGTGCATTTTGTCGACGACGACCCCGAACGCGATGCGCTGGCCGAGTCTTCTTTGCGCCAAGCCGTGCACTCGGTGGGCTTTGAAGAGGTGTCTTTCCAGCTCGAACCGATTGCCGCCGCACTCGACTTTGAGCAACGCCTGACGCAAGAGAGCACCGTGCTGGTGGTCGACTTGGGCGGGGGCACGTCGGACTTTACGGTGGTGCGCTTGGGGCCGGATCGGATCCGGCGGGCCGACCGCAAACCAGACATTTTGGCCACCACCGGTGTTCACATTGGCGGCACCGACTACGACCGACAACTCAACCTGTCACAAGTTATGCCTCTGCTGGGCTACAAACACTTGGGCCCCGATCAACGCGAGGTCCCCAATGGGGTGTTTTTTGATCTGGCCACTTGGCACCTGATCCATTGGCAATACCACCCCAAAGCCATTCACCACGCCAAAACACTGAGCACCAATTACAGCAACCCCGATTTGCATGAACGCCTGATGGAAGTGCTGACCCAGCGCCACGGCCACCTGATGGCGCACGAGGTGGAGCAGGCCAAGATCCGCTGCTCGGTGCAGCACACCGACACGGGCATTGACTTGTCGGTGATCGAACCGGGTCTGCACGCCAGCTTGGGTGTGGCCGACATGCAAGCCCAACTGCAAGACCTGCTGGCGCGCACCGTGGCCTGCGCGCGCGAATGTGTGCAACGGGCAGGCCTGACCGATGCATCGCTGGATGCGATTTACCTCACGGGCGGCTCATCGGCGCTGCACACTTTTCAGCAAGCTTTGCAGGCCGAGTTTGCGGGCGTGAAACTGGTCGAAGGGGACTTGTTTGGCGGCGTGGCCTTGGGCCTGGCCTATAGCCGCTGAAGCACAAAACCGCTGCGCCTGCGGCCCGCAGGCATAAAAAAACCACTCGGATCATGACAATCCAAGTGGTGGCAACGCGCTCCGTTGCGGTGGATCAGCTCTTCACGCTGGCCAAATCGGCGTTGAAAGTGGCGCTGGGGCGCATGATGGCGGCCAGCTTGGCTTGGTCAGGCATGTAATAGCCACCAATGTCCACCGGTTTGCCCTGCACGGCATTGAGTTCGCCGACAATTT
>CAMDXR010000199.1 GCA_945877725.1 Limnohabitans sp. Rim8 | reverse complement strand
CTGAACCTGGTGCCGCTGTGGCCCAGCCTGCGCGGTGTGCTGCCGCCCAAAGTGCCCACACGCCAGACCCAGCCGACCTGCTGGGCTTACAAAGACATCAAACCCCTCTTGCTCAAAGCCGGCGAGCTGACCCCGATCGAAAAAGCCGAGCGCCGCGTGCTGGTGCTGGCCAACCCAGGCCACGGCCTTGAAAAAATGCAGGCCTCTGCCGCCATGTATTTGGGCATGCAATTGCTCATGCCCGGCGAGTGGGCCCCCAGCCACCGCCACACCCCCAATGCAGTGCGCATGGTGTTCGAGGGGGAAGGCGCTTGGACCACAGTGGAAGGCCAAAAATGCCCCATGAGCCGGGGTGACCTGATTTTGACGCCCACGGGCTTGTGGCATGAACACGGCCACGATGGCACCGAGCCCGTCATCTGGTTGGATGTGCTGGACTTGCCCTTGGTCTATTACATGGAGGCCAGCTACCACGTCAACGGTGGCCGCCAAACCGTGACGCCTGGCCAGGGCGAGGCCCGATATGCCCGTGGCGGTGTGGTGCCCACCCCAGTGTTTGAGCGCAGCAACAACGCCTACCCCTTGCTGCGTTATGCCTGGAAAGACACCCAGGCGGCTTTGCAAGCGCTGGCCGCTGACGCAGGCGCACCCGAGCAGGTGCAGGTCACCTACATCAACCCCGAGACCGGCGCTGATGCAGAAAACATTTTGGGCTTCCATGCGCTGATGCTGCGTCCAGGCCAAACCTTGCGCTTGGCTGCACGATCTCCTGCGCAGGTGTTTCACGTCATCGAAGGCTCTGTACAAGCCAACATTGTGGCCAGCACTTTCACCCTGGCCGAAGCGGATACCTGCTGCGCCCCCGGCTACGAAGCCGTGACCCTGACCAACCTGAACGCCAACGCAGCGGCCTACCTCTTCATTGCCGACGAATCGCCCTTGCACCGCAAGCTGGGTGTTTACGAAAACCGGGGCTGAAGGCTCCTAACTTCATTTCTTTCCTATTACCCTCCTGAAATCCCCACAATGACCTCCTATCTCTTTACCCCGCCCGATGTTCCGTCCTTGGCCATTCGTGGCAAAACCGAGCGTTTTCCAATCAACCGTTTGTTCTTTGTGGGCCGCAATTACCATGCGCATGCGGTCGAAATGGGCAAGCCCGTAGACAAGTCCGTCGAGCGCCCTTTCTACTTCACCAAAGCACCCCAGACCCTCACGCCCAGTGGGGCCACCGTGGCTTATCCGCCCGAAACCAAGAACTACCACTTCGAGATGGAAATGGTCATCGCCATTGGCAAAGCGGGTTTCCGGGTCAGCGCCGACCAAGCCCACGAGGTGATCTATGGCTATGCAGCGGGTCTGGACATGACGCGCCGCGACTTGCAACTGGTGGCACGCGACAAAGGTCGCCCCTGGGATCTGGGCAAAGATGTGGAGCAATCGTCCGTGTGCACCGAGATCGTGCCCATGCCGGGCGTGGTGATCAGCCAAGGGGCCATTGCCCTGGAAGTCAACGGCCAAACCAAGCAGTCGTCCAATGTGGACAAACTGATCTGGGATGTGCGCGAAATCATCGCCGACTTGTCGTTGTTCTATCACCTGCAACCGGGCGACCTGATTTACACGGGTACCCCCGAGGGTGTGAATGCGGTGCTGCCGGGTGACAAAATCACGGGCCGGGTTGAAGGCGTGGCCGAGGTGGCACTGACCGTGGGTGCGGCTGAATAAAAGCAGCCATATTGTTGAACGCCCGAACACCAGACAACAAAGGCACTGACCATGAAGCTTTACAACTTTTTCCGCAGCGGAACTTCGCACCGCCTGCGCATTGCACTCAACCTCAAGGGCCTCGCCACCGACTATGTGGCGGTGGACCTGCGGGTGGAGGCCCACCTGAAAGACGCGTTCAAGTCGGTCAACCCGCAACAACTGGTGCCTGCACTGGATACCGGGGAACAGGTGTTGATTCAGTCACCCGCCATCATTGAATGGCTCGAAGAAACACACCCTACGCCTGCTTTGTTGCCCGCCAATGCCTCTGATCGCTCCCATGTGCGCGCGCTGGCGGCCATTGTGGGCTGCGACATTCACCCGATCAACAACCGCCGGATTCTGGAAACTCTGCGCAAGCAGTTTGGGGCCAACGAAGAGGCCATCAACGCTTGGTGCGGCACCTGGATCAGTGCCGGGTTTGACGCATACGAAGCGCTCATTGCTGCCGACACACGACGCGGGGTTTACAGCTTTGGCAACACCCCTGGGTTAGCCGATGTGTATTTGATCCCTCAGGTAGAAAGCGCACGCCGCTTCAAGGTGGACTTGTCGCGCTGGCCCCTGATCAGCGCCATCGACAAAGCCTGCAACGAGTTGCCTGCTTTTCAACAAGCCGCCCCCATGGCCCAACCCGATGCCTAAAGTCTGAAACTTCCGCCGCATGAGCAGCTGGTTTTAGCCAAAGACTTCGGTATCGACTTCGCTGTTGGCTTGGGCGTTGTATCGGTTACCGGCCACAGTTTGTTGGTTGATCAGTGCCTCCAGACGAGCCAGTAAACCGGGTTCAAGCTGCACATCTGCGGCGGCCAGATCGTCCAACAAGTGCGGCACCGAGGTGGTACCGGGGATCGGGATGATGTGGGGCGCTTTGTGCAACAACCAAGCCAGGGCCAATTGGGCCGGCGAGCAACCTGCCTCTCGGGCCAACGCATGGTAGGCAGGTAACAACGCCAAGTTGGCTGCGTGGTGCTCTGGGGTAAAGCGTGGCATGCTGCGGCGAATGTCTTTGGCATCGAAGTTGGCAACGTCCAACGGTGCCCCGCACAAAAAACCACGCGCCACCGGACTGAACGCCACAAAGGCCGCACCCAATTCTCGGCATGCTTGCAAAACAGCTATTTCCGGGTTGCGTGTCCACAAAGAATATTCGGTTTGCACCGCCGCAATCGGGTGCACCGCGTGGGCTTTGCGCAAGGTGTCGGCGGAGACTTCGGACAAGCCAACCGCCTGAATCTTGCCTTGCCGGACCAGGTCACTCAAAGCGCCCACACTGTCTTCGATGGGCACTTTTTTGTCCCATCGGTGCAAGTAATACAGATCAATCACATCGGTTTGCAATCGACGCAAAGCGTCTTCGCAGGTTTGACGAAGCGTCTCAGGGCGGCCATCGATCACCCTGACCTTTTGGCCATTGCCAGGGTCCACGCCTTGCATGCCGCACTTGCTGGCCAGCGTGAATTTTTGGCGATGTGGCTTCAGGACTTTGCCCAGCAGGGTCTCATTGGCACCAAAGCCGTACAGGGCGGCCGTGTCAAAAAGGGTGACACCGTGGTCGAGTGCGGCGAGCAACACGCGTTCTGCTTGCTCGGTGTTAACGGGTGGGCCGTACGCGTGACTCAGGTTCATGCAGCCTAGGCCGATGGCGCTGACACTGAAAGAGGCTATTTTTCTGTTTTTCATGCAGATATCTTAGACGCTCTCAGTGCACTCCATGAAAGGCTGGGAAATCAAAGCATCCGATCAATCGGTCGAAACGATCAGGTTCACGCGTGGCGCAAGAGGCGCCTGTCGGTCGGCAAGGGCCAGCACTGAAGCACCCAAAAATAACTGCCCGGGCGGTACGCCCAAGGCGGCTAAAGCATCGCGCACCTTTTGGGCTCGGCTTGCAGCCAAATCGCGCATATCCGACTCGTCCACAGAGATAGAGGCCAACAACAGGGCCTCCATGTCGGCTTGGGGCAAATCCTTGATCAAGCCAAGCACATTACGTGGTTTGGGAACCGAGGACCGTCGGTAGGCTGACTTCAACAAGGCCAAATAGTCCTCAGCTTCAGCTTCAGCCTCAGCCTGAACCGGGATACCGGACTCAGCCCTGGGCACCGTCTTCGATTGCCCACCGGATTCATCGGGTCCATCTTGCGCTGTGACTGGTTTTTTCTCCGCGTTGACCCAGTCCAGCAATTTCATTCTGCGCAAAGCCTCGCGCTCGGTGTCCGGGTTGGCCTCTCCCACCACGGTCAAGTTCACACCCGGTTTGTCGATCAGCAGTTGCGCGACCCGCGCCAGTTTCTTCCTGTGATCGGCATCCAGCAAAGCACTGCCGGATTTGAAATCAATTTGCTCCAAACGCTCCTCACTGGCAAACGCACCCGCAATCAAACTCAAGGGCGAAAAAACGGCTTTGCCAATCAGGCCCACCACCAATTTCCACACAATGGCTCCAACTTTGAAATCCGGGTCCTGCAGAGAACCACTCACCGGTAAATTGATGTTGATCACCCCGTTGCGATCCGCCAGCAAGGCCACGGCCAGCTTGACCGGCAGATTGGGGGCATCTGGAAGGGTCGAGCGATCGCCAAAACGCAACTGGTTCAGCACAATCTTTTGACTGGCGTTCAGTTGCGCACGCTCATCAATGCGGTAGTTGACATCGGCAGACAGCTTGCCACGCTCAATGCCATAGCCTGCATATTTTTGGCTGTAGGGCGACAACTCAGGCAACTCCAGATCCCGAACTTTGCCTGTGACATTCAGTGCAACAGGCTGCGTGAGGGGGTGGATGCGGCCATTCACTTCCAGACTGGCCGACCCCTCCACCCGCCCCCGAAGGCTCAACTCGGCCAATGAGGCCGTCTTGGCATCTCGGTTTTGATTGGAAAATGCGCCCAGACTACCCGCCACATCAGACAACTTGGCCGAATAGTTGGGCCGTATGTAATGGTCAGAAAACAAAATTCGCCCGTTGACCAGCCCCAAGGGTCCCGATTCCAGTAAGGGCTGCGAAGCTGCGGTTTTTGCAGGGGGCAACTTCAGCAGGTTTTGCCAATTCAAATGGCCTGTGGAATCGATGTCGAGGTGGGCATAAAAATCATTGAGTGCCGTTTCAGAAACCTTCAAATGGGCCAGTTCACCTGATTTAAACCCCAGGTCAAGCCCCTTTAAATTGAGCGACTTGATGTCCAGCAGGGTTGCCCCATTAGGGCGAGTCAAGGTTTGCAAATTGTCCAATGACAAGTGGCCTTTCAGCGTCATGTCCATGCCTGCTTTTGGCCAAGCCATGTCCAACGCACCTAGATACCCCACATCGGCGCGCTTCAAATCAAAATTGAGCCAATCCGCCCCATAAGGCGCAAGTGGATGAACCGGAAAACTTTCAATTTGCAGTTGCCCCTTGAGGTGCAAGGACCCTCCATGCTGCGGCACTGACGCAAGAGATGGCCATTGGATTGCCCCATCAAAACCCAGGCGCCCCATGGCGCGACCGGACTGGGCAGTTTGCAAGTCCAGCTTGAAGTTCGACCAAGCCGGGGTTTTGCCGCTGTGCTGCCAAGGCCCTGTACTGAGGTGCACTTCTCGAACCTCCAGTTTGACCGAGCCCGGCACAAAACGGTCGTCCAGACTGAGCCCTCCACGGGTGATTTGCAGCGGCCCCAGGGCAAGCTCCCAAGCATCGGTTTTAGCTACCGCTTCAGTATTTCCAAGCTGAGCGGGGATCAGCCAATCTTCAAACATCCAGCGCCCCGTTGCGCTGCGTGAAAGCTTCAGGTCGGGCCGATGGATGCCCAAGCGCCCTGTCCGGACCCGCTGTCTGAAAATATCCACCTCCAGTTGCTCTACGGCCAGTTCGGCCATCGCCGCCTCAGGCTGACCGGGCAGACCCACGGCCATCGCCGTCACCCTGACCGAGGGGGCCTTGATCAGCAGATGTGGCGGCTCAGTGCCCTGCGCTGCCTGCCAATCCAGCGCCAGTTCTGCCGATAACTTGCCAGACAAGGCGGGCTGGAATCGCTCGGCCCAATAACCAGCAGCACTTTGCAGCAGCAAGTCTTGCCCCTTGATATGGATCTGCGCACTCTTCAAATCGGTTGAGCCTTGCCACGACACAGGAACCCCATCGAGTTTGGCTTTGCCCGATAGCAGTGCAGACTCCGCTTGAAGGGGGGGCCAATTCAAATTGCTGCTATGGAAATCCAATTCATTCAGTGCCAAATTCACAGGCAAACGTGTCATGTCATCCTGCCAGCGCAACTCACCGCCTGCAATTTGAACAGTCTTCACACCATATTGCGCATGCGCATTGACAAGGCTTGGGCCGCG
>CAMDXR010000198.1 GCA_945877725.1 Limnohabitans sp. Rim8 | reverse complement strand
TGAAGGTTTCAGCCGTGGCCTGCCCTTTCAATTGCAAAGCGTTGTTGACCAAGGACCACACATCGCTCAAATTGCCCAAAAAGTTGTGAACGCCGGTGCGCACCGGACTGGGTAAAACGGCGACATAAATTTGCGCTGCAGGCTTCAGTGCCACGGTGTCCAGCGCGTCGTTGAAGTTGTAAATGCTGCGATTCATCGACTCCCAAGGGTCCCGCGCATCGGCGCTTTTGACCGTGGCACAGCCTTGCAAAACCAACAACAGGCCCGCGACACACAACATGGCTAATTTTCTTAGTTGGAGGCTCATGGCTTTTTGCTTTCTGCGGCTGGTTTTTCAGCTTGGCTGTAAAGGAACTGGCTGATCAGGTTTTCCAAAATCACTGCGGATTGGGTGGATCCAATGCGATCCCCCGCTGCCAAGTTTTTTTCATCTGCGCCGGGGGAGATGTCCAGATATTGCTCACCCAACAAGCCACTGGTCAATATTTTCAATGAACTGTCTTGCGGAAATGCGTGCTCAGACTGCAAGCCGAGGGTGACTTTGGCTTGAAAGGACTCGCCATCAAACTCGATTTTCTTGACACGCCCCACCACCACACCGGCACTTTTCACCGCAGCACCCGATTTGAGCCCGCCAATGTTATCGAATTTGGCACTGACTGAGTAGTCGGATCGGAAGTTCCAGGTCAACAAATTGGCCGCCTTGAGTGCCAAAAACAGCACGGCCACCGCACCGATCAACACAAACAAGCCGACCCAGACATCATTTTTTGAACGTTGCATGGAATTTCTCTCTATCTCAAATACTGAACATCAGCGCGGTCAGGATGAAATCCAGACCCAGAACCGACAAGGAGGAAACCACCACGCTGCGCGTGGTGGCGCTGGCCACACCTTCAGGGGTGGGTTTGGCCACATAACCCTGAAGCAAAGCGATAAAAGTAACAGCAATGGCAAAAACAATGCTTTTGATGATGCCGTTGCCCACATCTTTGAACACGTCAACGCCACCCTGCATTTGACTCCAGAACGACCCGGCGTCTACGCCAATCAGCAAAACACCCACCACATAGCCGCCCAGAATGCCCACCGCGCTGAACACGGCCGCCAGCAAGGGCAAAGCGATGATCCCGCCCCAAAAGCGCGGCGCCAAAATGCGTTGAATCGGATCGACCGCCATCATCTCCAATGCGGTCAGTTGTTCACCTGCACGCATTAGGCCAATCTCGGCCGTCAGCGAAGCCCCTGCCCGCCCAGCGAACAAGAGCGCCGCCACCACCGGACCCAGTTCCCGCACCAGACTGAGGGCCACCAACAAACCCAGCGCCTCGGCCGAACCATAGCGCTGCAAGGTGTAATAACCCTGCAAACCGAGCACAAAACCCACAAACAAACCCGACACCGTGATGATGGCCAGCGAGTAATTGCCCAAAAAATGCACCTGGTCGCGCACCAAGCCAAAGCGCTTGAGCGCTTTGCCCGACATGCCCAGAAGCTTGAAGAACAAGCGCGCACCGTAGCCCCAATCGGCCATCATCTGGCGCGTGGTGGCGCCCAGCATGCCCAGTAAATGGGTGAGGTTCATGCCGACCTCCGGTCGTAATCTTCGGTGACCGACGGCGCGGGGTAATGGAAGGGCACCGGCCCATCACTCAGGGCATGCACAAACTGATGAATCAGCGGGTCGGTGCTGGCACGCAATTCGGCCGGGGTGCCCTGCGCTGCCACCCCGCCGTAGGCCAGAATGACCACATGGTCGGCGATCTCGAAGGTCTCGGTCACATCGTGCGACACCACCACACTGGTGATGCCCAGACTGTCGTTCAGGCGGCGGATCAGGCGCGCGGCCGTCCCCAGCGAAATCGGGTCAAGTCCGGCAAAAGGCTCGTCGTACATGATCAAGTCAGGGTCCAAGGCAATGGCACGCGCCAAAGCCACCCGACGACTCATGCCCCCTGAAATCTCGGAAGGCCGCAGATCGCGGGCCCCACGCAAACCCACGGCATCCAACTTCATCAAGACAATGTCACGGATCAGGTCTTCCGACAAACGGGTGTGCTCGCGCAAGGGAAAGGCCACGTTGTCAAACACGCTCATGTCGGTAAACAAAGCGCCAAACTGAAACAACATGCCCATGCGGCGACGGGCCGCATACAACTCGGTCTGTTGCATGGTGGTGACGTCATGGCCATCAAACAGCAACTGCCCTTGGCTGGCACGAATCTGTCCGCCAATCAAACGCAACACGGTGGTCTTGCCGCCCCCGGAAACGCCCATCAAAGCCGTGACCTTGCCGCGCGGCACATTGAAGCTCAGATTTTTCAAAACGACGCGGTCACCGTACCCGAAGGTCAGGTCGCGCAATTCAACAAGTGGCGGTAGGGATGGGGTATTCATGAAAAACAAAAGCCGGATGATCCGGCTCTTGTGATGTTATTGCACTCAGGTCAACGGTTTGTAAACCTTGGTGTTCTAGGGATTTTACCTAGAACTGGAAACCGCTTACCGCGGCAGCTCGCTTTTGCCCATCAGGAACTCGTCCACCGAACGGGCAGCTTGGCGGCCCTCACGGATGGCCCAGACCACCAAAGACTGGCCCCGGCGCATGTCACCCGCCGCAAAAACCTTGCTCACATTGGTGGCGTAGCCGCCTGTGAACTCGGTCGTTGCTTTGGCGTTGCCGCGTGCGTCTTTTTCAACGCCAAAGGCTTCCAGCACGGTCGCCACCGGGTTAACAAAGCCCATAGCCAGCAAGACCAGATCGGCTTTGTATTCTTTTTCGGTGCCGGGAATCTCCACCAACTTGCCGTCTTTGAACTCGACGTGTACGGTCTTCAGCCCAGTGACTTTGCCTTTTTCACCAATGAACTCTTTGGTCGAAACGGCAAATTCACGGGTGCAACCCTCTTCATGCGAGGAGGATGTGCGCAACTTCATGGGCCAATAAGGCCAGGTCAGTGGGCGGTTTTCTTCTTTGGGAGGCTCGGGCATGACTTCAAACTGGGTCACGGTGATCGCACCGTGGCGGTTGGACGTGCCCACGCAATCAGAACCCGTGTCACCGCCACCGATCACGATCACGTTTTTGCCATCCGCGCGCAACTGGCCTTTCAGCTTGTCGCCCGCATTGACCTTGTTTTGCTGGGGCAAGAACTCCATCGCGAAATGGATCCCGTCCAGATCACGGCCAGGCACCGTCAAATCGCGAGATTGTTCAGAACCGCCGGTCAACAACACGGCATCAAAGTCTTTTTTGAGCTGGTCAGCGCTGATGGTTTCTTTGGCCCAGTTGGTCACTTTGGAGCCCTCGGGCCACTGCCCCACCATCACGCCGGTGCGGATGGTGACACCCTCGGCCTGGAGCTGCTCGACGCGGCGGTCGATGTGTGACTTTTCCATCTTGAAGTCAGGAATGCCATAACGCAGCAAGCCGCCCACACGGTCATTCTTCTCGAACAGGGTCACATCGTGGCCCGCGCGTGCCAGTTGCTGTGCCGCGGCCAAGCCTGCGGGGCCAGAGCCCACCACCGCCACTTTTTTACCCGTCTTGTGTTTGGCAGGCCGTGGTTTGACCCAGCCCTCTTGCCAAGCCCGGTCAATGATGGCGTGCTCAATAGATTTGATGCCCACCGGGTCGTTGTTCACGTTGACCACGCAAGCGGCCTCGCAGGGTGCGGGGCAAATGCGCCCGGTGAACTCGGGGAAGTTGTTGGTGCTGTGCAGCACCTCGATCGCGTTCTGCCAATCGCCCTGGTAAACCAGATCGTTGAAGTCCGGAATGATGTTGTTGACCGGGCAACCACTGTTGCAAAACGGCGTGCCGCAATCCATGCAACGAGCCGCCTGCTTTTTGGATTGGTCTTCGCTCAAACCGACCACGAACTCTTTGTAGTGTTTCAGGCGCTCGGGGACAGGCTTGTAGCCCTCTTCAATGCGCTCGAACTCCATGAAACCGGTAATTTTTCCCATGATGTGATTCCTTCAATCTTGACGTTGGGCTCAGGCGACGATCGCTGCATCCGCTTTGGCTTTGGCAGCCTTGCGTGCATTGATCTCGCCCAGGGCGCGCTTGTATTCGCTGGGGAATACTTTGACAAACTTGCCACGGGCCGTGGCCCAGTTGTCCAGCAATTCGCGAGCACGCTGGCTTCCGGTCCATTTGTGGTGGTCTTCCAGCAGCTTCTTCAGTTGAACCTCGTCGGCGAGGTCGCGGTGCCAAACATTGCGGTCAATTTGAGCTTCTTGCTCGGCCGCGCTCAAGACTTTGTCCATGCTGACCATGGCGGTGTTGCAACGCGATGCAAACTGCCCGTCTTCGTCGTACACGTAGGCCACACCACCGCTCATGCCCGCACCAAAGTTGCGGCCGGTTTTACCCAGCACCGCCACGGTGCCGCCGGTCATGTATTCGCAACCATGGTCGCCCGTGCCTTCAACCACCGCAGTGGCACCCGACAAACGGACTGCAAAACGCTCACCCGCCACGCCTGCAAAGAAAGCCTCGCCACTGGTGGCACCGTACATGACGGTGTTGCCCACAATGATGTTTTGTGCCGCTACGCCCCGGAACTCCAAGCTCGGGCGCACCACCACACGGCCACCCGACAAGCCCTTGCCGGTGTAATCGTTGGCTTCACCAATCAGGTACAGCGTGATGCCTTTGGCCAGGAAAGCACCAAAAGACTGGCCGCCTGTGCCTTCCAACTGAATGCGCAGCGTGTCGTCCGGCAAACCTTCGGGGTGGACTTTGGTCAATGCGCCTGACAACATCGCACCGACTGAGCGATTTACGTTGCGGGCCACTTCCATGAATTGGACCTTTTCACCCTTGTCGATGGCCGCGCGGCTCTTGGCGATCAGAACGTTGTCCAAGGCCTTTTCCAGACCGTGGTCTTGTGTGGAGACATGGCGCACGTCCACATGGGCGGGCACTTGAGGCACGGCCAACAGGCGGCTGAAATCAAGGCCTTTGGCTTTCCAATGCTCCACGCCTTGCTTCATGTCCAGCAAATCAGCGCGCCCCACCAAATCGTCAAATTTGGCAATACCCAATTGGGCCATGATCTGACGCGCCTCTTCGGCAATGAAGAAGAAGTAGTTGACGACATGCTCAGGCTTGCCCGAGAACTTTTTACGCAAGGCCGGGTCTTGTGTCGCCACACCCACGGGGCAGGTGTTCAGGTGGCACTTGCGCATCATGATGCAACCCTCGACCACCAGGGGTGCGGTGGCAAAGCCGAATTCATCGGCACCCAGCAAAGCGCCAATGGCCACGTCACGGCCGGTCTTCATCTGGCCATCGGCCTGCACCCGAATGCGACCGCGCAAACCGTTCAGCACCAAGGTCTGCTGGGTTTCGGCCAGACCGATTTCCCAGGGGCTGCCTGCGTGCTTGACCGACGACCAAGGCGATGCGCCCGTACCACCGTCGTGTCCGGCAATCACCAGGTGGTCGCTCTTGCACTTGGCCACGCCTGCGGCAATCGTGCCCACCCCGATCTCGGACACCAGTTTGACGCTGATGTCGCTGTGCGGGGCCACGTTCTTGAGGTCGTGGATGAGTTGGGCCAAATCTTCGATGGAGTAAATGTCGTGGTGCGGAGGGGGCGAGATCAAGCCCACACCGGGCACCGAATGGCGCAGTTTGCCGATGTAATCGGACACCTTGCCACCGGGCAACTGGCCCCCTTCACCGGGTTTGGCACCCTGCGCCATCTTGATCTGAATCTGATCGGCGCTGGCCAAATACTCGGCGGTGACACCAAAACGGCCCGAAGCCACTTGTTTGATGCGCGAACGCAGTGAGTCGCCATCTTGCAAAGGCAGGTCTACTTCGACGTTTTCAGCGCCAATCACGCTCTTCAAGGAGTCGCCTTGCTTGATCGGGATGCCCTTGAGCTCGTTGCGATAACGTGCCGAGTCTTCGCCGCCTTCACCCGTGTTGCTCTTGCCGCCAATGCGGTTCATGGCCACAGCTAAAGTGGCATGGGCCTCGGTGGAGATGGAGCCCAGCGACATGGCACCGGTGGCGAAACGCTTGACGATCTCGCTGGCAGGCTCGACTTGGTCGAGCGGAATGGCTTTGCTCGGGTCGATCTTGAACTCGAACAAACCGCGCAGCGTCATGTGGCGC
>CAMDXR010000197.1 GCA_945877725.1 Limnohabitans sp. Rim8 | reverse complement strand
CTTGGTGCTGATTCAATACCGCGCCAAGCAATACGCCGATACCGCCCTCTGGGCTGGGCGTTATCTGGCCTTGGGTGGCCAGCGCGATCAATTCAAACAATTGCAGGGTCAGGCCCTGTACCTTTCGGGCCAATACCAACCGGCGGTGGACATTCTGCAGCCTCGCCTTGCGGCTGAGTTGGCTGCGGGTCGCGTGCCGGACGAAATCGATATCCGGCTGTTGGCCAATGGTTACCTGCAAGTTAAAAATTCAACGGGCTACGTCAGTACGCTCGAGACCTTGGTTCGTTTTTACCCCAAGCCCGAAGTGTGGGCAGACCTGTTGTTTCGGGTCTTGCAGCGCAAAGATTTTCCGGGTTATTTAGAGATTGATTTGCGTCGATTGATGCAACAAACCGGGGCCGTCAGCAGTTTTGCAGACGCGCTGGACCATGCCCAACTGGCCATCGGTGCAGGTTACCCGGCAGAGGCCCGCAAGGTGCTCGAGCTGGCCAAAACAAACGCCAAACCTGAATCCCCCGAAGAGGGCACCAAGCTCAACACGATGCTGGCCGAAGCCACCCGATTGCAGCAAGAGGACGACAAGCAACTGCCTCAACTGGATGCCCAGTTGGCCCAGGCCCGAGATGGCAATCCGTGGGTCAACACCGGCCTGAATCTGGCACTGGCTGGGCAGGCAGATCGCGGTGCAGGCTTGATGGCACAAGGCATCGAAAAAGGCGGTTTGCGCCAGCCCGAAGCCGCCCGCTTGCGCTTGGCCTATGCCCAACTGCTGGCCGACCAAAAAGACCCTGCCCGCAAAACGCTGCAAGCCATCACCGGAGCCAGCCCGGAAGCACTGCTGGCCCGACTTTGGCTGCTGCACCTGCAAGCCAAAACATAAGGGCAGGCGGTCACGCCAACACCGATGGGTCTCGCCTGATTTCTTCGCGCGCCATGGCTTCCCACAAAAATGGAAAACCATTCGCGTCGGTGCGTTGGCCGGTTGCCTGCACCACATCAGCGGGCAAGGGCGTGCCGCCGCCCAGCATTTCTACCCGCCAAGCCATGCGGCAACGCCACTCCAAAGTGATGGCCCGAAGGTGCGCTTGGCGAATGCCGTTGGCCACGACCAAAACGCCGTGGTTGGCCAGCAGCGCCCACTTGTGCTGTCCCAGCGCATCGGCCGCAGCACGGCCCAGCGCGCCATCTTCCACGGTGCCTCGGTACTCGTCGTAGCGCACGGGATCAGTGTCGACCAGTGCCGAAGTTTGGTCATAGATGGGGGGAACGCGTCCCACCGCTGACCACACCGAACCCCAACTCGGGTGGTTGTGAATCACCACCTCGACATCGTGGCGAGCGCCATGCACGTCCATGTGCAGGTTGATGGCGGGCGTGATGTTCCACTCGCCCTCAATGACTTTGCCCTTCTCGTCCAGACGCAAAATGTCCGAGGCGGTCACCTCTGCCCAGGTCAGTTCCCAAGGGTTGGCCAGGTAAGTGCCGTCGTCTTGGCGCACCGTGATGTGGCCCGCAATATGGTCGTTGTAACCCTCGCGGTGCAGCACGCGGCAGAGCATGGCCAATTGTTGTTGGGGGCTCAGTTCGGGCAACAGGGCGTGTCGTCCGGGGCGGGGCGCGTATTGCGCCAGCAGTGCCCGATTCAAATCATTTTTCATGGGTTATTCACCTTTAGAAGTGTGTGCATCGCGTGCAAAAACCGAGGCGCGGTGCATGCGCCGTTGATGCGGCATGTAGTCAAGAATGGCGTGGTGGATCACGCTCCGGTTGTCCCAAATCATCATGTCACCCACTTGCCACCGATGCCGGTGAACAAATCGAATGTGCTGACAGTGCGCGTGCAAAAAGGCCAGAATGGCATCGCTTTCGGCGGGGACCAGACCTTCGATGTGCGTGGTGTAGGTGGGGCTGATGTAAAGGGCTTTGCGCCCCGTCACGGGGTGAACCCGCACCATCGGGTGCAGGTGCCGCCGGGCCATGTTGACGACTTGCAGGTAACGCTCGTGCGTCACGGCGCTGTGGCGCAAAGCCGTCGTCATGGGGGCATTCATGTCGTGCCAGGCCGATAAGCCGTCCAGGTACTGCTTCATGCGATCCGACAGCGCGTCATAAGCCGTGGTCATGCTGATCCAGCAGGTATCGCCGCCGCAGGGCGGCAAAATTTGGGCTTGCGTCATGGTCACGATGGGCGGACTGGGCAAGAAGCTTTCATCGTGGTGCCACATGTCGGCGCGATCCCCCAGCTTGGAGTCGATGATGGTGAGTTGCTCAAAGCCTTCACCCAGGTTGGGATAGAAGGTATGAACTTCGGGTTCGCCAAAATATTGCGCCAGGGTCAGGTGTTGTGCAGGGGTTAAACCGGGCACATGCAGCAACAGCGCCTCGTGTTTCACCAGCGCGGCATCTATCGCCTGCAGGGTATCTTCGGTAAAGCCATCGGCCAGATTCAGGTCCAGAACTTCGGCACCAATGGCCGGGCCAAGGGGGCGGACAGTGAAAGATTGAGGCACAGTGATCTCCATCGGTCATTAAAATAATCTTGTGTGTTGCCCTCTCAACCAAACCCATTTGCGGGCGCTGATCGGGCAACAAAAACCAAGTGTACGAAGGACGAAGTGGTTGCGATAGTCGCTTTTTTAAATGGGCGAACGCGTTGCTAAGTTAATGATTTCATTGAAAAATTTGAGTTGACTCACTGCGCCAAGGACCGATACTCGCATTTTCATGCAAAAGAATCCTCAAGCTCATTCCCCTGTTGCGGCGGCTTCCCCAAGAGAGCTGCCCACACTGCGCAAGCGCCCCAACCAATCGCGTTCGCGCGCCTTGGTAGATGCCGTGGCGCAGGCTTGCATGCGCATCCTCGACGAAGGTGGTGAAGAGGCGCTCACCGTGGCCCGCATAGCCGAGGTTTCTGGTGCTGCAGTGGGTTCCATCTACCAGTACTTTCCCAACAAAGATGCCATCGTCGCCATGTTGTACGAGCGGGTGCTCGACGAAGAGGCCGAGCAATTGCTATTGATGCGCGAAAAGCTGGTGGGCCTGCCCTTGACCGCTGCGCTGCGCGAGATTTTGGCCAACATCATTCGGGTCGAGTTGCGGCTTTTCAAACTCAACCAGGCCTTTCACCTGCGCTACCACACCGCATTGCATTTAGGCATGTGGCGCGGCCCTTACCGCACGGCCGCCGAGTTCATAGAGGGCACTTGGTTGCCGCTGTTGCAAATGCACAAGGATGAAATCACCACACCGCACCCCGAGCTGGCGGCTTATTTGCTGGGCCAGGGGCTGCGCAGCGTGATCCGGTCTCTGCTGGAAGACCTGCCCGCGCAACTTGAGTCACCCGCCTTGCTCGACAGTTTGGTGGCGATGGCCGTGGGGTGCTTGCGCCCCGCAGAAACGCATTCAAAAACCTAGATCCTTGTCCGGCGAGCCAGGGCTCAGACTTCGCGTCCGGCCCTGTGGCCGTCGTGCATGGCCCCTTCGATGTAATTCACGCTGGCGCAATCGCCGATGCGCTGTACCGGCACACCACAGTTGGCTAACAGGCCAGACACCTGGTCGTCGGCTTCAGCCCCGATGGCCAGCACCACCGAGTCGGCGGGGGTGCGTTGTTCAACGCCTTCGGCATCGTGCCAAATGACGTCTTGGCTGGTGATCTCACGCACACTGGCTTTCAGGTGCAATTGGCCATGCGAGGTGACGACATCCAGCACACGCCAGCGGCGCACGATGGACAGCTCGCGCCCCGCTTTGTCGCCAGGCTCCAGCACGGTGACTTGGCGGCCTCGGGCCAGTAAAAATTCGGCCAATTCAAGGCCCACCAAGCCGCCTCCAATAATCACGACTTGTTTGCCCAATGGCATCCACAGTTTGGACAGGCTTTGCAGCGCTTCGGCGCTGTCGGTCACGCGCAGCATGCCGCCCGCCTTGAACAGCGCGCGTTCGGCCAGATTCAGCTTGGCTTTGGCCACCTCATCAGCGCGGTCGCCGGTCATCAGGCGGCGCAGTTCGTCGCCGCTCCAGACGTGACGTTGCCCGGCCCCTTGAATGGCGGGAGCTGCTCGGCGCGCCCCACTGGCCACCAAAATGGTGTCCGGTTTGAGCTTCGCAATCAGCTCGGGCGAGGCCTCGGTAGACAACATCACCTCAATCGGCAGTTGTTTGACCTGCTCCACCAAGTAGTCCAGCAACTTGCCGTTTTCGGGGTAGGCCAAGCCCGCAAAGAACAGGGTCCCCCCGAGTCGGTCGCTGCGCTCGACCAGCGTGACTTTGTGCCCGCGCAAAGCCGCCACGCGTGCAGCCTCCATGCCCGCAGGGCCGCCGCCCACCACCAGCACATGGCGAGGTGATGTGGCAGGCTCGATGGGGAGTTCGAACTCGTGGCCAGTCTGTGCATTCACGGCGCACTTGACCCGTTTGTTGACAAATATCTCACTTACGCAGGCGTAGCAATAAATGCAGGGCCGAATGTCTTGTGGGCGGTTGCGCTCCAGCTTGATCGGTATTTCTGGGTCGGCCAACATCTTGCGCGCCATAGCAACAAAGTCGAACTGACCCTCCGAAATGGCTTGTGCTGCCACCTCGGGTTCGATGCGGCCAGCCGTGATCACCGGGATGGTGAGCGCACTTTTGATTGCCGCTGCGTTGGAGATGTAGGCCCCCGGTTGTTGAGGAATCGGCGCTTCTGTAAACACCACGCCACTGGTCAGGGTGGCATAGGCCGAGACACTGATGGCGTCAGCCCCTGCGGCCTCGCACATCCGGGCGGTGGCAATGGCATCGGCCAGCGTGATGCCGCCGGGCGTGTGCAGCTCTTCGCCATCCAGCCGGATCCAGACCGGAAAATCTGCCCCCACACGGGCCTTGACAGCGCGCAGGGTGTCCAGCAGCAAGCGGGCGCGATTTTCCAGGGGGCCGCCGTATTCGTCATCGCGATGGTTGGAGTAGGCCGACAAAAATCCTGCCAGGATGTAGGTGTGTGCGCCATGCAACTCCACCGCATCAAAACCGGCCTGCTTGGCGCGCAGCGCAGCAGAGGCAAAGTATTCAACCATTTGGGCAATGTCTGCGTGGTCCATCACGCGAATACGAACCGGGTGCGGGCCGATGCCGATGAAGGTGGCCAGTTCCTCGCGGGTGATGGCCGACATCATGTCGTTCTTGACCATTTTGGGAATGGACGGAACCCACAATTCGCGGCCTTGAGCGCGGTCCAGTGCGGCGGTTTTACCGCCGTGTTGCAACTGCATGGCAATCTTGGCGCCATGCTTGTGGACGCGCGCAGCCACCAGGGCCAAGCCCGGAATGAAGTCGTCGCGAGACACCCCGACCTGAAAGGGTTCCCCCGTGCCATTTGGAAACGCCACCGAGCACACGCCCATGGTCAAAAGGCCAGCACCGCCCTTGGCGCGGGCTTCGTAATAAGCCTGAATGCGTTCGCCGCAAGTGCCATCGTTCTCCGCAAAGTTAGAACCCATGGGCGACATGATGATTCGGTTGCGAATCTCCAGTTGGCCAATGCGGCCAGGCTGAAGCAGTGGGGCGTAAGGGTTGCGCATGGGGGTCTTTAAAAGGTCTTTGTCAATAGTTGACATTGTGAAACAGCCAGTTCAATCAACATCGTCCATTCGGACGCTGACCAAAGCGCACGATTCAGCGAAAGTAGAGGTAATGGGCTATTTTTAAGCCCCGATTGATGAATTGAAGTTGCCTCCAAAGGAATCCAAAAGCATGAAAATCCTGGTCCCTGTCAAGCGCGTTGTGGATTACAACGTCAAAGTTCGCGTCAAGTCAGATGGTTCAGGCGTGGACATTGCCAACGTCAAGATGAGCATGAACCCGTTTGATGAAATCGCCATGGAAGAGGCCACCCGACTCAAAGAAAAGGGCTTGGCCACCGAAGTGGTAGCGGTCAGTTGCGGCTTGCCCCAGTGCCAAGAAACCTTGCGCACCGCCATGGCCATTGGGGCTGACCGGGGCATTTTGGTGGAAACCCAAGAGGAGCTTCAGCCGCTGGCGGTGGCCAAACTGCTCAAGGCTTTGGTACAACAAGAACAGGCCCAATTGGTTATTTTGGGCAAGCAAGCCATTGACGACGATTGCAACCAGACTGGGCAAATGCTGGCCGCCTTGCTGGGCTGGCCGCAGGCCACTTGTGT
>CAMDXR010000196.1 GCA_945877725.1 Limnohabitans sp. Rim8 | reverse complement strand
CGCCGCCGTGTTGCGCTCGGTCAAGCGCTTTTACAACCTGGGGGTCAAGCCCGAGTGGTGGAAACTGGCCCCCATGCAAGACAGTGGGTGGCAAGCCTTGTCGGCGCTCATTGCCGAGCGTGACCCGTATTGCCGGGGTGCCGTGATTTTGGGCCTGAACCAACCCCTAGAGCACTTGGCGCAAAGCTTCAAGCAAGCCGCCAACCCGATTGTCAAAGGCTTTATGGTGGGCCGAACCCTGTGGGCCAACGCCTCTTTGCGCTGGCTCAAAAACGACATCAGCGATGCCGAATTGGTGCAAGAAGTGGCCGCCAATCTGGCCACCTTGGTCGAGGCTTGGCGCATCCGTGGCAGCGTCCTGCCCAAACTGCCCGCCACCGAAAAGGCCTGAAGCCATGAGCACCACCCGACTCACTCTGGCGCAAGCCTTGGTACGACATTTGGCGGCGCTGCGCATCGAGCTGGCCGACGGCACCGTGCAGCCTTATTGCGCGGGTGTTTTTTCGATTTTTGGTCACGGCAATGTGGCGGGTTTGGGCGAGGCGCTGTGGACCAGCCGGGCCGAGCTGCCCACCTACCGGGCGCACAACGAACAAGGCATGGCGCATGCCGCTATTGCGTTCAGCAAAGCGCAGTTTCGCCAGCGCATCATGGCTGTCACCACCTCCATCGGCCCGGGGGCCACCAACCTGGTCACAGCAGCGGCACTGGCGCATGTGAACCGATTGCCTGTGTTGTTGTTGCCCGGCGACACCTTCAATTCGCGCGCGCCCGACCCGGTGCTGCAACAACTGGAAGACTTCGCGCAAGGCGACCTGAGTGTCAACGACTGCCTGCGCCCGGTCACGCGTTACTTTGACCGCATCACCACGCCCTCGCAAATTTTGTCGGCGCTGCCGCGTGCCATTCAGGTCATGACCGACCCGGCGACGTGCGGGCCGGTGTGTCTGGCCTTGCCACAAGATGTGCAGACCCAGGCGTTTGACTGCCCCAACGACTTTTTGCAGCCTGAAGTGTTGCGCTTTAGGCGGCCCCCGGCCGAATCCTTTGAACTCGCGCGCGCTGCGGCTTTGCTGCAGTCTGCACGGCAACCCGTGATCGTGGCGGGGGGTGGCGTGCTTTACAGCCAGGCCTGGGCGGCTTTGCGTGCCTTTGCCCACACCCATGGCATTCCAGTCATGGAAACCCAGGCGGGCAAAAGCAGCTTGCCGTGGGACGATGCCCTCAATTTGGGGGCCGTGGGCGTGACGGGTTCACCCGCCGCCAACACCATGGCAGCGCAAGCCGATGTGGTGTTGGCCGTGGGCACGCGCTTGCAAGACTTCACGACCGGATCACACAGTTTGTTTGCCAAGGCGCGCATTGTGGGTTTGAACGTGAACAGCCTCGATGCCACCAAATGGGGCAGTGTGGCGCTGGTGGCCGATGCCCGCGTCGGTTTGAGCCAACTGAGCGAAGCCCTGCAAGGCTGGCAAGCTGCACCTGCATGGACCCAACAAGCCAAGACGCTGGGCGCGCAATGGTCAGCGCGCGTGACCGCCCTCACGCAGGCCGTGCCACAAGACAGCTTGCCCTACGACGCCGAAGTCATCGGCGCGGTGCGCGACTCTTTGAACGACGCAGGCGGCGACAGCGGCCTGAACGATGTGGTGGTGTGTGCAGCAGGCACCCTGCCCGCCGAGTTGCACAAACTCTGGCGTGCCTCCGGCCCCGGCAACTACCACATGGAATACGGCTACTCGTGCATGGGTTACGAAATTGCAGGCGGGCTGGGCATCAAGATGGCACGCCCCGCACAAGAGGTGATCGTGATGGTGGGCGATGGCTCGTACATGATGATGAACTCCGAGATGGCCACCTCGGTCATGCTGGGTCAAAAACTGATCGTGATCGTGCTGGACAACCGGGGTTATGGCTGCATTCAGCGCCTGCAACTGGCCACGGGCAGCCCACGTTTCAACAACATGCTGGACGATTGCGTGCCCGAGGGCGGTGCCCCCAGCCGCATCGACTTTGCGATGCACGCCCGCAGCATGGGCGCGCATGCCGTGCATGTGGCCAATGTGACCGAGCTCAAGGCCGCCATGGTTGCCGCGCGTGCGGCCACGCACACCCAGGTGTTGGTGATCGACACCACGCACAGCCGCACCACCGAAGACGGTGGTTGCTGGTGGGAGGTGGCCATTCCCGAAGTGTCCGAGCGTGCCGAAGTGCACACCGCGCATGCCCAATACCTCAGCAGCAAGCGCGCGCAGCGCCTTTGACCTGAGCCAAGCTGCGACGCTCAACACGCCACTTACCCATTCAACTTATCGCAAAGAAACCCCTTATGACTTGGAACGTAAAAATAGGCATCAACCCCATCAGCTGGATGAACGACGACTTGCCCTCGTTGGGCGGTGAAACCTTGCTCGAAACCGCCTTGCAGGAAGGCAAGGAAATTGGCTACGAAGGCTTTGAGCTGGGCAACAAATTCCCCAAAGATGGTCCGGGCCTGAAAGCCAAACTCGATGAATTTGGCCTGGCCTGTGTCTCGGGTTGGTACTCAGGGTTTCTGGCAGAGCTGGCCCCAGAACAAGACAACGCCCAAGCCGTGGCGGCCGAGATCGCCCGCTGCCAGCCGCACATGAGCAAGCTGCAATACAACGGCGTGAAGGTGGTGGTGTACGGCGAATGCGCGGGCACAGTGCAAGGCCAGATCGACACCCCGGTGGCCAAGCGGCCCACTTTTGCCACCGAGGCGCTGTGGCTGGCCTATGCCCAACGCCTGAACGCTTTTGGCCAACACCTGCTGACCACCTACGGCATCCAACTCGCCTACCACCACCACATGGGGGCTTATGTCGAATCAGCGGCCGATGTGGACAAACTGATGGACCTGACCGACCCGGCCAAAGTGTTCTTGTTGTTTGACACCGGACACGCCTATTTTGGCGGCGCCCTTGACCCCAACGCCTTGCTGCTCAAGCATGTGCAGCGCGTGGTGCATGTGCATTGCAAAGATGTGCGCGTACCGGTCATCGCCCAAGCGCGCAATGACCAATGGAGCTTTTTGAACGGCGTGCTCAACGGCGTGTTCACGGTACCGGGCGATGGCAGCATCGACTTTGCCGCCGTGCTCTCGACCCTGCACGCCGCTGGCTACGAAGGCTGGTTGGTGGTGGAAGCCGAGCAAGACCCCGCCGTGGCACCCAGTTACGCATTTGCCCAAAAGGGCTACCAGACGCTGCGCGCGCTGGTCAATCTTCAGAACTGAGGCACAACATGGTCAGCCCCCTCTTGGTTAAAGCCGCGCCCACAGGGCAAGAAATTGTCAACATCACGCCCGAAAAAGCGGGTTGGACCCATGTGGGTTTTCGGGCCATTCGCTTGCTGGCCGATGGCACCCAAAGCTTGGACACCGGCACGCGCGAACTGTGTTTGGTGGTGCTGACCGGCACGGTCGATGTCACGGTGAACGGTATCCCCTATGTAGGCTTGGGCCAGCGCCGCAGTGTTTTTGAAAGTGTGCCGCCTGCGGCCATTTATGTGCCCCCGCACCAGTCGGTACACATTCGCGCCAGCACCTCGGCCGAAGTGGCTTTATGCACTGCCCCGTGTGACGACAGCGTGCGTGGCGTGAAAGTATTCGACCCTCAAACCATGCGCCGCAGCGTGCGCGGCCAAGGGGCCAACACCCGGTATGTGTGCGACATCCTGCCGCACGACGACCCCGCGGCCGCCCATTTGCTGGTGGTGGAAGTGCTCACGCCTGCAGGACATTCCTCGAGCTACCCGCCGCACAAACACGATTTAGAGCAGCCTCCCACCGAAACGCAACTCGAAGAAACCTATTACCACCGCCTGAACCCGCCGCAAGGTTTTGCATTTCAGCGCGTGTACACCGATGACCGCAGTCTGGACGAGGCTTGTGCGGTTGAAAACCACGATGTCGTGATGGTGCCGCGTGGCTACCACCCGGTGGTGGCACCGCATGGCTACGACTTGTATTACCTGAACGTGATGGCCGGACCGAACCGCTTTTGGGTCTTTAAAAACGACCCGGCACACGAGTGGATGCTGGCCCCGGCAAGAGCATGAAAAACCGTGCCGGTTCAGCCGCTGACTTCAACCCCCAAGGCCATGGCGGCACCCCGAAGTGCGGGTTGATCGGCACGAATCACCCAAGTGGGAATGTTTTGCAGATAGGGGGCAAAACGCCCTTTGTCTTCAAAGGCAGCACGGAAACCGGAGCGCGCAAAATAATCGCCCAAGTGCCCGATCACGCCGCCCCC
Organism: Limnohabitans sp. Rim8; assembly: GCA_945877725.1. Lineage (GTDB taxonomy): Bacteria > Pseudomonadota > Gammaproteobacteria > Burkholderiales > Burkholderiaceae_C > Limnohabitans_A. The sequence goes on along the minus strand of CAMDXR010000196.1, from coordinate 1,903 downwards.
GACATAAATACCGCCACGCGCACCCAAAGTCAGCGCCAAATTGCCCGCCACGTTGCCCAGCAGTCGGCACAGCGCGTCGAGCGCCTCTTCGCAAGCGGCGTTATGCCCTGCCAGTGCCAGCCGGGTGATGTCGGCAGCCGACGTCACCTGACACGCCTCGCCGTTGAGTTCACAAATAGCGCGGTACAAGTTTTCTAGGCCCATGCCCGAGACCACGCGCTCGGCCGAAACATGGGACCAACTGCGCCACAAGATTTGCAAAATAGCGGCTTCACGCGCATTGCCGGGGCTCATGCTGACGTGACCGCCCTCGCCCGCGATCGGCACCCATTCGCCAGACCGAGCGCGGACCAACGAAGAAACCCCCAAACCCGTGCCTGCGCCCAGCAAGCCACGCGGCGCATCTTTGATGGCCGTGCCACCGCCAATGGCTTCCAGTTCGTGCGCGCCCAAAGTGGGGGCGGCTAAGGCCATGGCCTCCCAGTCGTTGAGCATGCGCAATTCGTCCAGACCCAAGCCCGCCCGGGTGGCCTCAATGGAGAAGGCCCAAGCATTGTTGGTCATGCGCAACCAGTCGCCATCAATCGGGTTGGCTATGGCGACACACGCCCGGCGAATGCCGCTGACACCGGTCTGTTGCAAGTAAGCCGAAATGGCCGATTGCAAATCAGCGAAGGCACTGGTGGACAAAGTCAGCGCGTGGCTGAGCGCCTGGTGTTGACCCGCTGTCAGGGCAAAACGGGCATTGGTCCCGCCAATGTCCCCGACCAGGCAAGGGGCAGCAATTTCTGGGGTCATAAAAGTCAATGAAAATCGGACGAAAAGTGTGAGCTTAAGGGATGCGCGGCAAATTATTGGGCACCAGGGGCAAAGTCGAAGGTCATGGCATGAAAATATTTTTCGCCCGGCGCGTACCAAACCGGCGCGCCCAGTGCCGGGCCGTTGGGCATGTCTTCGGTCTCCAGGCACAGCGCCGCACCGGGCAAGTGCGCCGCACCCAATGGCGTTGATCCGGGATTTAAATTGCCAGCGGCATAAACATGCATCCAAGGCCGGTCGGTACTGAGTGTGAGTGACAAATCACGACCCGACAGGCAGGCCACCCGCCGCAGCTGGCGCTCGGCATCGAGTTGCACGGCGACATCGAATTGCTGAATTTTTGTAGACGGAAAACCCGCAGCCTGCCGAAAGTCAAAGCAAGTGCCTTCAACCGATTGAGCCGGCATGGGTAAGTCGAGTGCATCGGTGGGCAAATAAGCCTGCGCATTCACTTGCAAAAGGTGGTGCTGCAAACCAGCCTGCGCGTCCAGATTCCAGTAACTGTGCTGCACAAAATTGAGCGGACAAGGCGCATCCACCTCAGCTTGCGCTTGCCACACCAAGCGCGCGCCTTGCAAGGCGTAGGTCACCTGCGCCTTGCAGCGCCCCGGAAAACCCATGTGCCCGCCGGGCGTGTCCAGGGTCAAGCTGACAGCATTCGCGTCCAAGGACTGAACCGTCCAATCGAGTTGACCCGATCCCTCACGCCCTCCGTGCAGGCAATGGCCTTTGCTGTTGTTGATGTCGAGGGCCCATTGCTGCCCATCGCGCGCCAGTTGACCCTGCCCAATTCGGTTGCCATAACGGCCACAAACAGCCCCGAGCGAGGCGGTATCTTGGCGGTAATCGTCCGGGTTTTTGAAGCCCAACGTCAGCGGGCGAGGCCCTTCCGGGGCGGTCATCCACCAAAGCTGCATCAAGCGGGCGCCATAGGGCAACACCCAAGCTTGCAGGTCTTGGCTTTGCAAGACGGTCACGCCCAAAGGCGCTGTGAAAAAAGCCATGTCGATCTCCGTTGGGTAATTTGCGCCTATTAGTCAACTATTGACCCATTTATGGCATTAAAAGGAATGCAATTTAAGTG
>CAMDXR010000195.1 GCA_945877725.1 Limnohabitans sp. Rim8 | reverse complement strand
TGGCGGTGATTTAATTTACCGATCTTTACGTAAATGACACGACAAATCTGCAAGCTCAGGAGATGATGGCGTGATGCAGCAACTATTGATGATCGAAGACGATACCCGGTTGGCGGGCATGGTGTCTGACTATTTGGGGCAAAACGGCTTTGGGGTGGCGCATGCACCCGCCGCCCAAACGGGCTTGGCCCGCTTGCAAAACTCGCACGTCGATTTGGTCATTCTGGACCTGATGTTGCCCGATATGGATGGTTTGCAGGTGTGCCAACGCATTCGCGCTTTGCCCGGGGCGCAGGGGCAGTTGCCGGTGCTCATGCTCACGGCCAAGGGTGATCCGATGGACCGCATCATTGGCCTTGAAATGGGGGCTGACGATTATTTGCCCAAGCCCTTTGAACCGCGCGAGTTGTTGGCCCGCATCAAGGCCATTTTGCGGCGCAAAGTTTCGGGGCCGGAGGCCAGTGCCCAAACCCTGCAATTTGGTTCACTCGAGATAGACCGCGATGCACGCCGTGTCACCGTGGCGGGGCAGGTCTGCGATTTGACTTCTTATCAATACGATTTGTTGGTGGCACTGGCCGAGCGTGCCGGGCGCGTGCTCACGCGTGACCAGATCATGGAGGCAGTGCGGGGGCGGGAGTTGGAGGCGTTTGACCGCTCCATCGACGTGCATATGGGCCGAATTCGTGCTGCCATTGAGGCCGACGCCAAAGACCCGCAACGCATTCTGACGGTGCGCGGTGTGGGCTATGTGTTTGCCCGGCAGCAGGACTGAAGCATGCCCCTTCGTACCTTGTCTCGGCACTGGGCGCGCCATTTGTACTTGCGCATCTGGCTGGCCGTGGTGGCGGGCGTGGCGCTGCTCATGTTGGTGGTGGGTTGGGCCTGGCGTGCCAGTGTGGAGCACAACACCCCGCCGCCAGCGCCGCGCGAATGGGTGTTACTCAATGCCCAAGGGGATGTGCTGGCCACGACAACAAGAGCGGGTCCCGGTGCGCCACTTGAATTTGATCTGACCTTGCCCGACGGCCAGCCACTTCAATTGCAGGTGCAACGCCAATGGGGTCCGGACGGACCGCCTGACTTTAGGCCTTTAATGGGAGCCCAAGGCATGGGCCCGCATGCTCGGGGGCGCATGGCCCCTTATATGCGCAACGAACCCCCATGGTGGGCCAAGCCCCCGACCGGTTTTTTCTGGATGCTGGCCCTGATCGGGCTGGCCGTGGCGCTGGGTTTGTACCCCGTGGTGCGCCGTTTGACGCAGCGGCTGGAGGGTTTGCAGCGCGGGGTGCAGCGCTGGGGCGATGGCGATTTGTCGGTACGCGTACCTGTGCAAGGGGACGACGAAGTGGCCGATCTGTCTGAACGCTTCAACGCCGCTGCCGAGCGCATTGAGGGCCTCATGGCTTCGCAAAAATCGCTGCTGGCCAACGCCTCGCACGAATTGCGCTCGCCTTTGGCCCGCATCCGCATGGGCCTCGAGCTGATGGATGGCCCGGTGACCGACACCGCCATGCAACAACGCACCCGCGCCGAGATCCTGCGCAACATGGCCGAGTTGGACCAGTTAATTGATGAAATTTTGCTTGCCAGTCGACTGGACGCCAAAGAGGCCGACATCGGCATGGTCGAGGCCGTAGATCTGGTGGGCCTGTGTGCCGAAGAGTGCGCTCGCGTGGGAGCGAGTCTCGAGGTGCCGGAAGGCCTCGCGCAGTTGGAGGTTTTAGGCGTTGCCAAGCTGTTGCGCCGCATGGTGCGCAACTTGCTCGAAAACGCCCGCCGTTACGGCGCAACAACTGGCCAAGTTGTAAGCGATGCGCCCAGCAATGGCAGACCTGACAGCCTTAACGATGGCATTGTGTTGTCTTTGGCCCAGCAAGGTCAGCGTGTCCAGATCAAGGTCTGTGACCGTGGCCCTGGTGTGTTGCCCGCCTGGCGAGAGCGAATTTTTGAACCTTTTTTTCGACTGCCCGGTGCCAGCGAACGCGTGGGCGGTGTGGGTTTGGGCCTGTCACTTGTCAAGTCGATTGCCGAGCGCCACGGCGGTGCGGTGCAGTGTTCAGACCGAACCGGGGGTGGGGCGTGCTTCGAAATTACGCTGCCACAAAGCAAAACAGCGAACCCCTGAAGGTTCGCTGCTTATTCAATACCCGCCAATGGGCTGAAACCATCATGGGATAGACACTAGCCGCGTCAGTCCCGATGGCCCGGTGTCAGTGGGCGTGGCCCACCACCTCGCCTGCTTTCAATGCATAGACCGTGCCGCAATAGGGGCACTTAGCTTGGCCGGTTTTGGCCACGTCCAAGTACACCTTGGGGTGGCTGTTCCAGAGCTTCATGTCGGCTTTGGGGCTGGGACAAAAAACGCCACCTTGGGGATTCAGGTCGGTGGCCAACAGTTCAACAGGCGTGCTCATTTCAGGTTCCTCAGACCAAAGTCAGCCAGTGGGCATATTTGGGGTTGCGGCCGTTCACGATGTCAAAGAACGCGGCCTGAATTTTTTCGGTAATTGGGCCACGGATGCCCACATAGTCGTCTTTGCCCAGCGCAATGCGGTCCAACTCGCGGATGGGGGTCACTTCGGCGGCTGTGCCGGTAAAGAAAGCCTCATCGGCGATATACACCTCGTCGCGGGTGATGCGCTTTTGCACAATTTCCAGCCCCAGGTCTTTGGCAATGTGGAACACCGTATTGCGGGTGATGCCGTTCAGGGCGCCAGCCGACAAATCTGGGGTGTAGATCACGCCGTTTTTGACCACAAAGATGTTTTCGCCAGCGCCTTCGGACACAAAGCCCGAAGTGTCCAGCAACAAGGCTTCGTCGTAACCCTCATCGGTCACTTCCATGTTGGCCAAAATCGAGTTGGTGTAATTGCTCACCGCTTTGGCTTGCGTCATGGTGATGTTGACGTGATGCCGGGTGTAGCTGGAGGTTTTCACGCGGATACCGCGCTTCATGCCTTCTTCGCCCAAATACGCGCCCCAAGTCCAGGCGGCCACCATCAGGTGAATGGTGTTGCCCTTGGGTGATACGCCCAACTTTTTGTCGCCAATCCAGGTCAGGGGGCGTATATAGCCGCTTTCCAGATTGTTTTCACGTACCACGGCACGTTGGGCTTCGTTCACTTGGGCCTGGGTAAACGGGATGCCCATGCGCAGGATCTTGGCGCTATTAAACAGGCGTTCGGTGTGCTCGGCCAGACGGAAAATGGCGGTGCCCTGAGCGGTTTTGTAGGCGCGAACACCTTCAAAAGCGCCGCAGCCGTAGTGCAAGGTATGGCTCAGGACGTGGATTTTGGCATCACGCCAATCAACCATCTGGCCATCCATCCAGATTTTGCCGTCGCGGTCTGACATGGAGGGAATGACAACGCTCATCTTGAGTCCTTTAAAGAAGGGGCATTAAACAGTGCAAAACAGGGATTTTAATGGGCTCCGGGGCCCTAAGGGGCTAAGCCCGGGGCAAGCAATGGCCAAGTTCAGGGGTTTGGCGTGGTTTCAGTGGCTTCAGCCGGGGTTGGATCGGCCGGGCGTTCCAGCGTCCATTCGGTCAATTTCCCCCCCATAAAGGTCGCTGTAACGTGCGATTCACTGGCATCGGTCCAGCGGTAAATTTCGGGTTGGGTGTCTTTTTCTGACTGCAGCGCGCCCAAAGACTTGGTCATGGCAATCACATGCATCAAGGTCGCCCCTTTGTGCAGCTTGGCGTTCAGCATGACGGCACTGGAAACATGGCCAATCGGGCGGTTGGCCGCCTTTTTAAGAATGGTGACCATGCGGGTGAAATGCAGCAAGATCCACATGACCACGCCGCCCACAGCCAGCGCAATGCCCGCCCACTGAAACGCCTGCCAGGCCCCAATGGTGAAAAGAACCACAGCTGCTGGGGCGAGAATTTTTTGAAGATTCATGACACATATTGTGCATCGTGTCTGAAGGGCGCTTGCAGCTGGGACGGATAGATTGAAATCGGGCGCCAGTTACACGTTCAAGCTTGGCAAAACCCTTTAAGTTCAAAAATTAACCTAAATGTTGACAAAAAAACTATAAGGTTTAATATTAATACTGATTGGTATTAATAATTTTTACCAATCATTACGAAAACACTAATCAAGGAGTTGAAATGAAGATAGGGATTAAAAAATTTGCAGCAGCCATCTTGACTGCTGGTGCTGCTTTGCTGAGCGCCTGCGGTGGTAACAACCATCCGCCATTAGATATCGTGAGCCTTGCCAAAAGCAGTGCTAATTTGAGTATTTTGAGCGAAGCTATTGAGTCAGCAGGCCTTGCGCCCGTATTGAAATCGGGTGGGCCCTACACTGTGTTTGCGCCCACTAACGATGCATTTGTCGCACTTTTGAAAGAACTTAATGTCAGCAAAGATGCCCTATTTGCCAATAAGGAGTTGCTCACATCCGTGCTGACCTATCATGTGCTTGCGGGAAAAACAGTGTCATCAGCAGTGCCGTTGGGCAAGCCCATCACCACGTTACAAAAAGGCTTTTTTAAAGCCGAAACCTCTGGCATATCTTTGCAGATCACCGACGGGCGCAACCGCACAAGCACAGTTGAGACGGCCAACGTGGAAGCGGAAAATGGCGTTATTCATGTAATCAACAAAGTCTTGCTTCCAGCTGACAAAACCGTGGTGGCAACTGCTCTTGCCCTGAGTACCGCCACACAGCCTGAATTTACTCTTTTGGTTGAGGCAGTTATAGCTGCCGAATTGGTTGATACCCTCAATAGCAATGGTCCATTCACGGTGTTTGCGCCGACCGATGCTGCATTTGGGGCTTTATTAACAGAACTGAACGTGACGAAAGCAGCTTTGTTTGCGAACAAAACGCTGTTGACCAAAGTGCTGACGTACCATGTTGTCCCAGGCTTAGTTTTGAAAGCTGATGTGCCTGTAAATCAAGCCGTGAAAACAGTTCAGGGTGAAACATTGACAGTCGATGGGAAACTCGAAGTTAACGATCAGAGAGGCCGCAAAGCAAAAATTGTGGCCACCGATGTATTGGCCAGCAACGGTGTTATTCATGTAATTGATAAGGTCATACTGCCAGCAGCACCGTGATCACAATTTACGCGTTTAAACGATGACAAAAAAGACTGCCTCTGCGCAGTCTTTTTTATGATCGAAACTGTATTGTTTATAAAAGTCAGTCCAGCCCACGCACCACCTGCATGGCTTCCTCGATGCGATCCACGGGATGAATGGTCAGGCCCGCAAAGGCTTTGTCGTTCTTTTTGGGGGCATTGGCCTTGGGCACCACGGCCACGGTATAGCCCAGTTTGGCAGCCTCTTTCAGGCGGTCTTGCCCACGGGGGGCAGGGCGAACCTCGCCGGCCAGACCCACTTCGCCAAAAGCAATAAAGCCCTTGGGTAAGGGTTTGCCACGCAAACTGCTGGTGATGGCCAGCATTACGGCCAAATCGGCTGCGGGTTCGCTGATGCGCACGCCCCCCACGGCATTCACAAACACATCCTGGTCCATGCACGCCACCCCGGCATGGCGGTGCAGCACCGCCAGCAACATGGCCAAGCGGTCGCGGTCCAAGCCCACAGACAGGCGGCGCGGGCTCGGGCCGCCACTGTCTACCAAGGCCTGAATCTCGACCAGCAGCGGACGCGTGCCCTCCAGCGTGACCATGACGCAACTGCCCGGCACTGGTTCGGAATGCTGACTCAAAAAGATGGCGCTGGGGTTGCTCACGCCCTTCAGACCCTTTTCGGTCATGGCAAAAACGCCAATCTCATTGACTGCCCCAAAACGGTTCTTGATAGCGCGAATCAGCCTAAAGTTGGAGTGCGTGTCGCCCTCAAAATAAAGCACCGTGTCCACCATGTGTTCCAGCACGCGCGGGCCTGCCAACGCGCCCTCTTTGGTCACATGGCCGACCAGCACAATGGTGGTGCCCGTGGATTTGGCGGTGCGCGTCAGGTGTGCCGCGCACTCACGCACCTGCGCCACCGATCCCGGGGCCGAGGTCAGTTGGTCCGAATAAACGGTTTGGATCGAGTCGATGATGGCAATGCCAGGCTTGCGGGCATTCAAGGTGTGCAAAATCTTTTCAAGTTGAATCTCGGGCAGCACCGGCACCTGCGAGTTGGCCAAACCCAGGCGGCGCGAACGCATGGCCACTTGGGCCCCGCTTTCTTCGCCCGTGACATACAAAGTGCTCATGCCACTGCGTTGCAACGCATCCAC
>CAMDXR010000194.1 GCA_945877725.1 Limnohabitans sp. Rim8 | reverse complement strand
AAGTACCCGGCCAACCAGATCGTGTGAACGCGCAAATGACCCCGGTTGCGGCAGATAACCCGCAAATACGCTGTCAAGCCAGTTGATGGATTGCCCTTCAATCTCACTTTGAGACAAAGGCAAGAGTGACAAAGTTTCCATTCGGCCTGCCAAAGAGTCAGCAACCGTGGGCAGGGTCATCAAATTCGCCGAACCCGTCAGCAAAAACCGCCCTGGACGACGGTCTTCATCAACGCTTTGCTTGATGGCCAGAAGTAATTCGGGTGCGCGTTGAATTTCGTCAATGACCGCGCGATCTAGGCTGCGGATCATGCCCACAGGGTCTGCATGTGCGGACAGGCGTGTCAGTTCGTCATCCATGGTCAAGTAACGAAACCCGCTTTCTTGACCTGCCACTTGTCTAACCAGAGTTGTTTTGCCTGCTTGTCTCGGTCCAACCAAGAGCACGACTGGCGTATCGGCCATGGCCTCAGCGATACGAGGTGCAACGAGCCTCGGAAATAGGGACGGATTATTCATACAAGCATATTACCGTAAATTCCGGAATAAAAGCTCGTAAATCCCGGAATCAAAATCCGTAAATTCCGGAATCAAAGCTCGTAAATCTCGGAATCAAAGTGTTATTTCACTGTTTGAAAGGGTTGCGTGTGCCATGGATGCAGTCCTTAATTCCCCAAAATCAACCCAAGCACCTCCCGATTCTCTAAAATCGGGACCTTACCGTTTATTTATCCCCCCCACCCGCACCATGACCCAAGTCACCAACACTGTGCGCTTTGTGCTCGACGGCCGTATCGTCGAAGCCCAAGGTGAGCGCCGAACCACCACTGTTCTGGATTATTTGCGGGAGCAGTTGCACCGCACCGGTTCCAAAGAGGGGTGCGCTGAAGGCGATTGCGGCGCTTGCGTGGTGATGGTGGGTGAGCTCAATGCGTCTGGCACGGGTGTGGACTATGTGCCCACCAATGCGTGCATCCAGTTGTTGCCGTCTTTGGACGGTAAATCTGTCAAAACCATCGAAAGCCTCAAAAAGTCCGACGGCAGCTTGCACCCCGTGCAAGAAGAAATGGTCAAGTGCCACGGCTCGCAGTGCGGTTTTTGCACCCCCGGCATCGTCATGAGTTTGGTGAACTTGGTGCAAGTGTTGCCCACGCCCAACCGCCAGCAGATCACCGATGCGTTGAGCGGCAACCTGTGCCGTTGCACGGGTTACAAGCCGATCATCGAGTCGGCCACCCGGGCTTGCGAGAAAAAGAGCGCGCTCAAGTTGGAGGACAGCGCCGATGTGCCTTTGCTGAAAGAGATCCAGCGTTCCAGTGTGCCCACACTCAGCCTGGACGGCGAGATCATTGTGCAACCTGTGGTGCGCACCAAAAAAGGCAACGAATTTGTTTCGCCCGCCACCCTGACCGAGGTGGCCGATTACTTGGTCAAACACCCCGGCACGACCTTGCTGGCGGGCAGCACCGAGATTGGTTTGCAGGTGAACAAGCAGTACTCGCGGCCTGACCACATCATGTATTTAGGCAATGTGGCCGAGTTGCGCCAAGTGCGTGAAACCGCCACCGCCTGGCGCTTGGGTGCGGCGGTGTCTTTGGCCAAGGTTGAAGAACTGCTGGCCGTGGCTTACCCCGATTTCACCGAAGTGCTGCGCCGCTTTGGTTCGCCCCCGATTCGCTCCACCGCCACTTTGGCGGGCAACATTGCCAATGGTTCACCCATTGGCGACACCATGCCTTGCCTGATGGCGCTGGGGGCCAGTTTGGTCTTGCGCCGGGGCGACAAAACACGCGAGGTGTTGTTGGAGAACTTTTACACCGGCATGAAGAAAAACGTGCTTGCAGCGGGCGAGTTCATCGAAGCCGTGACGCTGCCCAAGCCCGTGGCCGGTCAGGTGTTCCGTGCGCACAAGGTGAGCAAGCGTTTCGAGCAAGACATTTCTGCCACCTGCGCCGCCATCAGCTACACCCTGAAGGGCGGCAAGCTCTCGGGCGTGAAACTGGCCTACAACGGACTGGCCCCATCGCCTTGCCGCGCCCCCAAGCTCGAAGCCGTGCTAGAGGGCCAAGCGCCTGCCGACGTGAAAGCTGCCGATCTGGATGCCGCCATTGCCGCCAGCTTTACGGCCCGCGACGGTTTGCGCGCCACTTGGGCCTATCGCGCCTTGGTGGCCCGCAACTTGGTGCTCGAATTCATTGAAGAAGAAACGAAAGAGGTGGCTTGAATGAACGCTCCTACCCCCATCAAAAACCTGTTGCCTGCTTCGGGCGTGCAACAAGGCACCGACATCGTTCACGAGTCTGCGCACCTGCACGTCACGGGTTCGGCCACCTACATTGACGACATTCCCGAGCATGCGGGCACCTTGTATGCGGCGCTGGTTTTGTCGCCCGTGGCCCATGGCGAGTTGATTGGCGATGGCATTGACCGCGACGCCATATTGAAGCAACACGGCGTGGTGGCGGTTTACACCGCCAAAGACATTCCGGGTGAAAACAACTGCGGTCCCATCGTGCACGACGACCCGTTTTTGGCGGCCGGCAAGGTGGAATTTCTAGGCCAGGCGGTGGCTGTGGTGGTGGCGCGCAACATGCTCTATGCCCGCGAAGCCGCGCACAAAGCCCAAGTGCTGGTGAAAGAACTCAAGCCCATCCTCACGGTCGAAGAAGCCATGGAGGCGGGCAGCTTCATCATGCCGCCCAAAGGCATCACGCGGGGCGACGCTGCCGCCGCCATTGCCAACGCCCCGCACAAAATAAAGGGCACTACCCGCACCGGCCAACAAGAGCAGTTTTATTTAGAAGGCCAGATCACCTATGCCGTGCCCAAAGAAGACGGCCAGCTCACGCTTTATGTGTCAACCCAACACCCCGATGGCAACCAGCGCGAAGCCGCGCATGCCCTGAACCTGCACACCAACGATGTGGAAGTGATCTGCCGCCGCATGGGCGGTGGTTTTGGGGGCAAAGAGGGCAACGCCAGCATCTTCAGCCAGAGCGCTGCTTTGGCAGCTTTTAAGTTGCAAAAACCCGTCAAGCTGCGTGTGAACCGCGACGACGACATGACCATTACCGGCAAGCGGCACGATTTCCGCATCGACTACGAGGTGGGTTTTGACGCCAACGGTCGGGTGCTGGGTGCTGACATCACCTTGATGTCGCGCTGCGGTTACAGCACCGACTATTCCGGCCCGGTGAACGATCGCGCTTGTCTGCACATTGACAACACCTATCACCTGCCCGCGCTCAAGTTGGTCAGCCACCGCTGCAAAACCAACACCCAAAGCGCCACCGCTTTCCGGGGTTTTGGTGGCCCACAGGGCATGTTCGGCATCGAAACGGTGATGGACGAGATTGCCATGACTTTGGGCAAAGACCCACTGGAAGTGCGCAAGCTCAACCTGTACAAAGACCCGGCCATCAGCGGCACACCCGACACCATGACCACCCAATACAACCAGTTGATTGAAGACTGGGTGGGCGACAAGGTGATTGACCAGGTGGAGCAAGAATCTCGGTACGCCGAGCGCCGCGCTGCGGTGCACGCCTTCAATGCCAAGAGCAAAACCCGCAAGCGCGGTTTGGCCTTGGTGCCGCTCAAGTTCGGCATCAGCTTCACGGCTACGCACCTGAACCAGGGCGGTGCGTTGTTGGTGGTTTATATGGACGGTTCGGTCAGTTGCAACCACGGTGGCACCGAAATGGGCCAGGGCCTGAACACCAAGATGGCGCAGGTGTGTGCCGATGGTTTGGGCATTGGGGTAGACAAGGTGCGCATCACCGCCACCGACTCGCAAAAAGTGCCCAACGCCTCGGCTACTTCGGCCTCGAGCGGTGCCGACATCAATGGCGCGGCCATCATGAACGCCACAGCGCAAATGCGCGATCGCCTGAAGCCTGTGGCGGCGCGCATGTTGGGCTGCACCCCCGAAGAAGTCACGTTTGCCAACAACGAAGTGCATGGCGGTGGCAAATCCGTCAAGTGGGCCGACCTGACCAAGCAAGCGTATATGGAGCGTGTGGGCTTGTCGGTCACGGGTTTCTACATGACGCCCGAAATCAAATACGACTTCGCAACCCTGAATGGCCGTGCGTTCTATTACTACTGCTATGGCGCGGCTGTGAGCGAAGTCGAGATTGACACCCGAACAGGTGAATGGTGGCTCAAGGCCGTGGACATCGTGCACGACGTGGGCCGCAGCATCAACCCGGCTTTGGACATGGGCCAAATTGAGGGCGCTTATGTGCAGGGCATGGGCTGGCTGACCATGGAGGAGTGCATTTGGGACAAAAAAGGCAAGTTGCTCACGCATGGCCCCAGCACTTACAAAATTCCGGTGGCGGGCGATGTGCCAGAGCACTTCAAGGTCACTTTGTTTGACAACGCCAACTTGAAACCCACACCCTTTAACAGCAAGGCCACGGGCGAGCCGCCCTTGATGTTGGGCTTGTCGGCCTTTTTTGCCTTGCGCGATGCGGTTGCAGCCAGTGCCAACCACCAGGCCGTGGTCTACATGGACGCCCCGGCCACGCCCGAGCGCATCTTGATGGCCTGCGAAAAAGCCAAGGCCACTGCGGGTCTTTGATCTGAAGAGCCGGATGCCTGACGCGTTTTCAGGCATCCTGCAAACCCATTCAATCACCGGTTTAGGAGCGGAAAATGTCTGACGATCCAAGGTGCTGCGGTACCGGCACATGCATCATCAATGCCGAGGGTCTTTGCTGGTGCGGCCAGCGCTGGGATGGCGAGAAGATGTCGTTTGCCCCGGCCCCTGCCCCGGTAAGCGTCAACCACACTGACGCGCGGCCCAAATCAAGCAGCCCAGCAACGCCATTGGGCGATTCGCCCGCTTGAACTTATCCGCCATCCTTTTTGACCTGGACGGCACGCTGGTGGACAGCGAGCGCATGGGTTTGGATGTGTTGTTTGACCAAGCGCAGGGCTGGCGTTTTCCGTGGTCCAGACAAGAAATGCATCACCGCTTCAGGGGGGTCCCCATGGCGCAGTGCGTCGCCGAGATCGCTCGGCATGCGCCCACAGACTTGCCCGTGCTGGACGAAGTGCAATTTTTGAAAGACTTGCGGCTGGCCATGGCCGCGCAATTTCGTCTGGCCCTGACTGAAATTCCCGGGGCCAAAGCCTTGTTGCAAAGTTTGTCCATCCCTTTTGCCGTGGCGACCAATGGCCCCCGAGAAAAGGCCGAACTCACGCTCAGCCTGACGGGCCTTCGCGAGTTGTTAGGTGATCGTGTTTTTTGTGCCCCCGAGGTGGGCAGCTTCAAGCCCGAGCCAGGTTTGTTTTTGCATGCCGCCCAGGCACTGGGCTGCAGCCCAGCGCGGTGCGCGGTCGTAGAGGACAGTTTGCCGGGTTTGCTGGCTGGCCTGGCGGCAGGCATGCAGGTGTTCAGCCTGCATCCACCCGAGGGCTTGCCTGACGATGTGGCCAAAGGGGTGGTGTTTGTTCAGGGCTTGCCCGATTTGCAAGCCCGATTCGCAAGCCCGTCTAGCGGCTGACCATTGAATCGGCTTTCAGTCCTGACCTTCTGTCAGGGTGTCCAGTTGAAACTTGCCACTTTGATGCCAAAGCCAGGTGTCGGTGTAAGTGACCCGGCCCATGTTTCTGGGCACGGGGTAGGGGGCTGCAGCTCTGACCATGCGTTCAATTTCGGCCATGACCTGGGGCACATGTTTGGGGGCGCGCATCCAGTCGATGGAGCGAACGGCACCTTTTTGATCAATGTCGATATTCAGTACGCCCACCGCTTCCAGCAGCGGGGGCATGCGGCCCGCGTAAATGCGGGTGGCATGCAAGCTGTACAAATGTGCCGCAGCGTCTTTGCGATATTCTTTGCTGTTGCGGGCAAATGAGGCTTTGCCCTGGGCCGGCACTTCTCTCGCGGGCCATTGGGCAGAGGGGGCTTTGGGAGTCGGCGCAGGGGGCGGTGCTGGCGCTGGGGCGGGCGCGGGTCTGGCTTTGGGCGGCGAACTGCACCCACTCAAAAAGCCGAAACTGGCTGTAGCCAAAATTGACAACAGTGAAGTCAACACGGTTCGAAGCCGATTTGAATGGTGTTTCATGGCACTCCCTGGTCCTTGGCATACTCTGTAAAGAGGGTGATTGTGGCATTGCCTCAGGGGCAAAAAGTACAGAAGTGACCGTTAATACTTTTGAATGGATTAAAAAGTGAACTGGATTGATGCAGCGCTGAAACGGCTGAGCACCGAAAACGCCGTGTTGGTGAC
>CAMDXR010000193.1 GCA_945877725.1 Limnohabitans sp. Rim8 | reverse complement strand
TTAGGTCAGAGTTTCAGCTCATCTGAAAGTTGGCACATGGTTGAATGAGCCCTGTATGGCGAAAGCCATACGCCCAAAACAAAACTCTACAAGCCTGACAATCCGTTTGATCTGGGGGGGTTTCCACCACAAACCTTTGCGTATTGTTTTTGCTTTCAAGCCATTTTTTTTATGGCCAGTTGCTTCGTCCAATACACCTGCATCCATACCTGGCAGAAGATTGAATTGGGCAGATTCGGATGGCGATAAGACCATTTTGGTACCGTCGACACCAACAACAACTGGCTTGATTTCGGGTACTTGCGTAACCGCCATGTCCAAACTCCTGAAGTTACAAATTATTGACTTAATGCGATTTTTCATCGACATACAACAGTATTGTCAATTTTCACATTGCTACAACAGTATATCAGCAAGTTTCCTATTTTTTAGTGTTTTATTGGTATTGTTGTAGTTTTGCATAATTTAATGATTGAGAAAATTTAATATAAACATAAATATTAAATTAATTAAATTTATGTTTCTTTTTCAATTGTCTTTGACTTGTTATCTGACGCACATAATCACCTGCATCCAACGCATACGACCGGGCTAGACTCACTCAGCGTTCGCCCAAAGACTGGCTGAGCGTTTTGATGACGGGCTTGGTCAGGTATTGCAAAACGGTGCGTTGGCCAGTTTTGACCTCGATGGTGGCGGTCATGCCGGGCTGGATTTCCAGCTTTTCTTCTGGCCGCCCACTGAACTGCCGGCCAACCGTGCGAACCTGGGCGCGGTAGTAAGGTTGTTCGCCTTGGCGCAGGTCTTCGCTCAGGGTGTCGGCGCTGATGTAGGTGAGCTTGCCGGCCAGTTCGCCATACACGGTGTAGTCGTAAGCATCAATCTTCACAGCCACGTCTTGCCCGGGCTTGAGGAAAGCGATGTCGGCGGGTGAGACTTTGGCCTGGATGACCAGATCGTCTTCTAAAGGCACGATTTGCATGACTTCTTCACCCGGCCGAATCACGCCGCCCAGCGTGGTAATGCGCACGTTTTTGACCACGCCGCGCACCGGGGCACGCAATTCGGTCAAGTCCAACTGGCTTTTACGCTGAGTCAGGCTTTGCTGCACGCCCGCCAAATCCTCTTGAGCTTTGCTCAGCTCAGCTTGGGCGTCCTGAAAGTACTTGTTGCGTTTGTTGCTGACCTGCGACTTGAGTTCAACCAATTGGCGCTGCAGACGCAAGATGTCGGTGCGGCTGACGTCGCCGCTCTTCAGCAGCGGTTCGGTCATCAGCAGTTCTTGCTGCACCAGATTGATCATGCCCTCGAGCGCTGAGATTTCTTCTTTGATAGCCGCCTGGCGTTTGTTGAACAACATGGCCTGACTCTTTTTGAAGTCGGGGTATTGGTTCACCTCAGGCGGGAAACTCAGCGGGGTGCCCAGCACCTCGGCCTGCAAACGGGCCACCGTGGCCAACAGGCCAGCGGCTTTGGCACGCGCCTCCAAGTAACTGGTTTCAAAGCGGGTGCGCTCAAACTTGAGCAAGACTTCTTCCGCCTCGACGGTGTCGCCCTCTTTGACCAACAGGTCGTTGATGGTGCCGCCCTCTTGGGACTGGATGATCTGGGTTTTGGAGCTGGCGATGACCGCCCCGGGGGCACGGGTAATTTGGTCCAACTTGGCCCAATTGGCCCACACGCCAAAGATGGCCAGTACAAAAAAGACAATCCAAATGATGGCACTGAGGTTGCCAAAGCGTACCTCGGTGGCAGGCAGATGTTGGTTGGTGGCTGACTTTCGGCCCCTAAAAAACCATAAAAAGTTCATGCTTTGGCCTCTATAGGGGCGTTGTTCGAAATACCGGTGGCAGCGGGTGGGGTGCCTGGTTGCGCCGCACCGCGCAGTCGCGCCATCACCGCATCGCGGGGGCCATCGAGCACGATACGGCCCTGGTCAACCACAATCACGCGGCCCACATGGGCCAGCAAAGCGGGTTTGTGGGTCACCACCACCAACACCGATTCGGGGGCCAGTTCTTTAAACAAGTGCTGAATAATGCGGGCTTCGCTTTGCCCGTCCATCGAGGCGGTGGGTTCGTCCAGCAGCATGATGCGGGGCTGCAACAACAGCATTCGGCTCAAGCCCACCAGTTGGCGCTGCCCCCCTGACAAACCTTTGCCGCCTTCAGAAATCTCCAGTTCCAAGCCCTTGGGGTGGTTTTGAATCACTTGGTCCAGCCCAGTCATGGCGGCCACACGCAGGATTTGGCTGTCGCTGGGCGAGGCCAGCCCCAGCGTCAGGTTGTCGCGCAGGGTGCCTTGAAACAAGCGCACGTCTTGCGGCAAGTAGCCAATGTGTTCGCGCACGAATTCGGGAGCCAAGTGGGTCATGTCCACCCCATCCAGAAACACACTCCCAGACTTGGGTTGAAACAAGCCCGACAAAATTTTGATCAGGGTGGATTTACCCGAGCCAATACTGCCCAAGATGGCAATGCGCTCTGCGGGCTGAATGGTGAGGGCGGGCACTTCGAGGATGGGTTTGCCTTTTTCATAGGCAAAAACAGTTTTCTCGAGCCTGATTTGCCCTTGGCAACTTTGTGGCACCACCAAGCGCACAGCGGGGTCTCGGTCGCTGGGGAGTTTCATGATGCCGTCCAAGCCCTTCAGGGCAATTTGGGCATGCTTCCATTGCACGATCATGCCGGGCACCTGCGCCAGTGGCGAGAGTGCACGGCCGCTGATGATGGTGCAAGCAATCAAGCCGCCCATGGTCAGGTCGCCCGTGGTGATGGCATAGGCCCCCACAGCCACCATGCCCACATAGGTGAGTTGCTGCAAGGTTTGCGTGAGGTTGGTCGAAAAAGTAGACAACGCACGCATGCGCAACTCGCTTTGCGCAATGGTGGCCGTGAGTTGGCGCCAGCGCTCCAGCATCTTCCATTCGCCGTTGCTGGCCTTAACGGATTCAATGCCGTCAATGGCCTCGATCAGCAAACCGTTTTTGCGGTTGGACTCGGCCATGTGTTCCTCGGTGAGGTTTTCAATGGGTTTGCGAAAAAACAAACCCACCAACACCGACAAAGGCACCATGACCAAGGGCACCAAGGCCACGGGCAAAGAGATGAAGGCGATGACACCGACAAACAAAATGGCAAAAGGCGCGTCGGCCAGAATGAACAGGGTCGATGAGGTTAAAAAGTTGCGCACCGACTCAAAGTGCCGAATTTGGGAAGCAAATGTGCCCACGGTGCGGGGCCGGGCGTCCATGCGAATGTCCAGTGCTTTGCCAAAAAACACCGAAGAAAGTTCTTGGTCAATGGCTTTGCAAGCCCGCTCGACCATGTGCGCCCTGACCTGCTTGATCAGCAGTTCCATAAGGATGGAGATGAACACACCCACACTGAGTACAAACAGGGTGGAATACCCTTTGCTGGGCACCACACGGTCATAGACTTGCATGGTGTACATGGCCGCCAGCAGGCCAATGGTGCTGATGATGAAGGTGGCAAAAACCGCCTGTGAAAACGCACCGCGATATCGCCCTAAAACATAGGCAAACCATTCGCCGGCTGTGGCCGGGCCAGCTTGCCCTGAAGCGTCTTGCTCGGGGCTGGTCTTGAGTTCGAGGGTGTAGCCTTTTTCCAGCTCGGCCCGCGTCAACTCCAAGGTCTGACCCTGAGGGTCTTCGGCACTGCAAGCGCCACTGCTCAGTTGCCCCCTGAGCATCAAGATGCGGGTCTGGTCTTGCGACAGCCACAACAGTGGAAACAGCCCTTTGAGGTTTTTGACTTGGGTGATGGCGGTAACTTGTCCGGTCGGAAAATGCGCCTGCCAAAGTTCCATGGCCTGAACATTGCGCGGCAAACTGTTCAGCGCCAGCCCGTCTGCCGTTTGCACGGTGGTGCCAAACCGGTACATCGGAACAGCATGGCCCTGCAAGGCGGCCATGCGCGACAACATGGTGGCCAATTGCGGGTCTTGTAAATAGCTGCCCGAGGTATCTGGGTTTTCGCTCATCGGCGTCAAAACTTGTTCAGTCATGGAGATTGTTCAGTGGTTGGGACGTGATGTCGCCCGTCAAAATCATCAAGCGGACTTGGGCCAGTTGCAACCCGAAACGGGTATCGGCCAGACTGAACAGCGCCTGGGTTTTCTCGCGTTGGGCGTTCAGCACTTCCAGCCAGTTTTTCCTGCCCACTTGGTATTGGCGCAAGTAGGAATCGACAATTTCAGCCGTGCTCGCCTCCAAGGCTTGGGCAGATCCGATCTGGGCTTGCAGGGCATCCAACTCATTCAGGGTGCTGGCCGCTTGCGAGATGAGTTGACGCTCCAGGGATTCCAGCTCTTGCTGGGTAGCCGCTTTACGAGAGACGGCGGCTTGCACGCCAGAAAGAGCGCTCAAGCCCGAACCCGATTGAAACTGAATACTTAAATAAGCTTTGCTACGGTCAGTGCCCGCAGGCACTTGCCCATTCCAAGTATGCTGATACCCGGCCATCAAGCTGGGGTAAATCTGGGTTTGGCTGACCTTGATTTGAGCCTCAGCGCTTTCTATTTGCGACAACAAGCGTTTGCGTTGACCCGAGTTGGCAAACACCTTCTCGTTCATCAGGGCGACCGAAGAAGGCCGCAAAAACATGATGCGATTGGGCGACCGCAACTCCCCCTGGAGCGGCCCGGCCCATTGGGCCAGGGTGTTGAGTGATGTTTCCATCTGGCGGTTGATTTGGATGCGTTCGCTCACAGCCTGCTGCAAACGGGCCTCAGCCAAGATGGCATCGGCCTGCGGCGTGATCTCTGCTTTGGCGCGCCGCTGAATCAGGGCCAACAAACGCTCGTGTTCAGTGACGTTGTCGTCGGCAGTTTTGAGCCGGTCCCGCAGGCGTAACACCTCGTAAAAGGCCCCGGCAACTTGGTTCAAAGCCGTGATTTCTGCCTCTAAAATGCCCGCCTCGGCCACACGCTGATTGGACTCCGACAGGGCGATTCGGGCCGTGATTTTGCCGGCCGTCCAGACCGGTTGCTCGACTTTGGCAATGCTTTGGGTGGTGCCTGTGTCCGAGCGCAGTTCGGTGCTCAGCGAGGGATAACGCCCCCAACGGGCAGCTTCGACCTCAAAACCGGCGGCCTGGGCTTGGCTGCGCGCTTGCATGACCGTGGGGTGCTTGATGTAGGCCGCCTCCAGCAACTGGCCCAAGGTGACTACGGCCGCGAAAGACGGCATCCCTGAGAGAGAGAAGAAAATAATCGCAAAAAATGAAGAACTTATCGAATGCGTTAAATTTTTCATAAATAAGAATCAAAAATATCGTTTTTCATAGATTTTACAGTTCGTATTATGCACGACCACTTTATTGATTTGAGACCCGCCCTATCGACAAAAAAAGACAGCAAGATATGATTGACGTTTACGTCAACGTCAAACACCCGCACCCGGAGACTCCGCATGACCGATTTGTCCGCTGAATTCAAGGCTTTGGCCGAATACCGGCCCACCAACAAGGTGCGGTTTGTCACCGCTGCCAGCCTGTTTGACGGGCACGACGCGGCCATTAACATCATGCGGCGCATCTTGCAAAGCATGGGTGCCGAGGTGATTCACCTGGGGCACAACCGTTCAGTAGACGAAGTGGTGACGGCCGCCTTGCAAGAAGACGCCCAGGGCATTGCCATCAGCTCTTATCAAGGAGGGCACAACGAATACTTCACTTATATGGTGGAGCTGCTTAAAGCCCGGGGTGGCGAGCATATTCAGGTGTTTGGTGGCGGCGGCGGGGTGATCGTGCCTTCAGAAATCCGCATGCTGGCAGAACACGGCGTGCGCATTTTTAGCCCCGAAGATGGCCAAAAAATGGGCTTGGCCGGGATGATTGGCGAGATGGTCATGCGCTGCGACAAAGACATCAGCCCCCTGGCCCCCAAAGCCGTAGCGGCCATTCAAGGGCATGGCGAGATGAACTGGCGGGCGCTGGCCCAGCTGATCACGGCCCTAGAAAACGAAAAAGCCGATGCCAACGTGGTGGAGGCGGTGCGCACGCAAGCAGCCCAACTGAAAGTGCCCGTTTTGGGCATTACCGGCACGGGCGGGGCAGGCAAATCGTCGCTCACCGACGAGTTGATTCGCCGTTTGCGCCTGGACCAAAACGACAGTTTGCGCGTGGCCGTGATCTCTATTGACCCGTCGCGCCGCAAGAGCGGGGGGGCGTTGCTGGGCGACCGCATCCGCATGAACGCCATTTCGCCTTGGTCGCAAGGCCCACGCGTGTTCATG
>CAMDXR010000192.1 GCA_945877725.1 Limnohabitans sp. Rim8 | reverse complement strand
GTAATCCACCTCTAATGAAGGGTTACAAATAGGGTACGCTTTCAAAATAATTCTAATTTCTCCACCTATTGGGACAAAACATGAGCGATCAACTCTCTCCTGCGGAACAAGCCTTGCGCGATGCAGCGCGTGATTACCACCGTTTTCCGACACGCGGCAAGATTTCGGTCAGCCCGACCAAGCCTTTGTCCAATCAGCGTGATTTGTCGCTGGCTTATTCCCCGGGGGTGGCCTATCCCTGCCTGGACATCGAGGCCGATCCCTCCAAGGCGCACGAGTACACCTCGCGCGGCAACCTGGTGGCCGTCATCACCAACGGCACTGCCGTGCTGGGCCTGGGCGACATTGGCCCGCTCGCAGCCAAGCCGGTGATGGAGGGCAAGGGTTGCTTGTTCAAGAAGTTTGCAGGCATTGATGTGTTCGACATCGAGCTGGCTGAGCGTGACCCGGACAAGTTGGTGGACATCATTGCCGCCATGGAGCCCACATTGGGCGGTATTAACCTGGAAGACATCAAGGCCCCCGAGTGCTTCTATATAGAGAAGAAGCTGCGCGAGCGCATGAACATACCGGTTTTCCATGACGACCAGCACGGCACAGCCATCATTTCGGCTGCGGCCATGCTGAACGGCCTGGAACTGGTGGGCAAAGACATTGGCGCGGTCAAAGTGGCGGTATCGGGGGCCGGTGCTGCCGCCATAGCTTGCCTCGATGTGATGGTGGGTTTGGGTGTGAAGAGCAGCAATATTTTTGTCTGCGATTCCAAAGGCGTGATCTACGAGGGCCGACCCGGTGGTTACGACGAGTCCAAAGCCCGTTATGCGCAAAAAACCGATGCCCGCAGCTTGGCCGATGCCGTCAAAGATGCCGACGTTTTCTTAGGCTGCTCCGCCCCCGGCGTGATGACGGTGGAGATGGT
The DNA here is from genome assembly GCA_945877725.1 of Limnohabitans sp. Rim8. Lineage (GTDB taxonomy): Bacteria > Pseudomonadota > Gammaproteobacteria > Burkholderiales > Burkholderiaceae_C > Limnohabitans_A. The sequence continues at coordinate 5,354 of CAMDXR010000192.1, read as the reverse complement.
CAAGACCATGGCCAACAAACCCATCATCTTGGCGTTGGCCAACCCCGAGCCAGAAATTCGCCCTGAACTGGCCAAGGCCGCCCGCCCAGATTGCATCATTGCCACGGGCCGTTCGGACTATCCGAACCAAGTGAACAACGTGCTGTGCTTCCCCTACATCTTCAGGGGCGCGCTGGACTGCGGCGCCACCAAAATCACCGAGGAAATGAAGCTGGCATGCGTGCGCCAGATTGCCGATTTGGCCAAGGCCGACATCAGTGAAGAAGTGGCCAGCGCCTATGCGGGCCAAGAGCTGACCTTTGGCTCCGACTACCTGATTCCCAAGCCTTTCGATTCACGCTTGATTTTGCGCATAGCCCCCGCCGTGGCCCAAGCCGCCGCCGATTCGGGCGTGGCCACACGGCCCATTACCGACATGGATGCCTACCGCCAACAGTTGCAGAGTTTTGTGACCAAGACGGGCATCTTGATGCGCCCCATCTTCAACGCGGCCAAGGCTGTGCCCCTGAACGCCAAGCGCGTAGCCTACGCCGATGGCGAGGACGAGCGCGCTTTGCGAGCCGCCCAAATGGCGATTGACGAAAAAGTGGCGCACCCGATCCTGATTGGGCGCCCTTCCGTGATCACGGCCCGCATCGAAAAAGCCGGTCTTCGCATGCGCCTGGGTGTGGATGTGGACAACGTCAACCCCGAGGACGATGCCCGTTTTAGGCAGTATTGGGAGCACTACCACCAGCTCATGAAGCGTGATGGTGCCACCCCCGCTGTGGCCAAAGCGGCGGTGCGACGCTCCAACACCATCATTGGTGCACTGATGGTGTCGCTGGGCGATGCCGATGGCCTGATTTGCGGACTGACGGGCAGTTACATGACGCACTTGGAGCGCATTGAAAGCATTTTGGGCAAGCGTGCCGGGGTGGGCCATTACGCAGCGGTGAATGCCCTGATGAGCGACTTGGGGCCTCTTTTCATCACCGACACTTATGTCAATGAAGACCCCAGCGCCGAGCAATTGGCCGAAATCGCGGCCATGGCCGTCGTGGAGGTCCAGCGTTTTGGCATTGTGCCCAAAGTGGCCTTCTTGTCGCATTCGAGTTATGGGTCGTCCAAGCGTGCATCCGCCCGCAAGATGCGCCAGGCGCGTGACCTGTTTGTGGCCCAACACCCCGACATTGAATGCGATGGTGAATTGCATGGCGACGCTGCCTTGAAGCCAGAAATTCGCGACGTCTATCTGGAAGACAGCTCACTGACGGGCGCAGCCAATTTGTTGGTTTGCCCGAATCTGGACGCTGCCAACATTTTGTACAACGTCTTGAAAACCACCACCAGCGGGGGCGTCACCGTGGGCCCGATCCTGATGGGGACGGCCGCTACCGCACACATCCTGACGCCCGCAGCCACCGTGCGACGCGTTTTGAACATGACAGCGCTGGCTGCCTCGCAGGCCAAGGCCTGATTGGGAATGCGCACCGGGATGGGATCACCCCATTTCGGTGCGCAAACCAAAGAATTAAAACGCCTTAATTTGGTGCCCATACCGGCAATAAAGCACCATTAATGGGGTTTGACCTGACAAGAAACGTCAGAAGCTTCGCAGATAATGGCACCGAATTTGCTATACAAGATTCACCGTTTATTTGACCCTGGAGCCCCTCATGAACAAGCGTTTTTTACTCAAGGCCACGGCCGCTCTGACTGCTGCAGTTGCATTTGGCACTGTGCAAGCTCAAACCACTCCCCTCAAGTTTCAATTGGACTGGCGCTTTGAAGGCCCTGCGGCCTTCTTTTTGGTTCCCGCTGCCAAGGGTTATTTCAAAGACGCCAAGCTCGATGTCACCGTTGACTCAGGCAACGGCTCCGGTGGTGCCGTGACCCGTGTGGCTTCGGGCACCTACGACTTGGGCTTTGCCGATTTGGCCGCGTTGATGGAGTTCCACGCCAACAACCCAGACGCTCCCAACAAGCCTGTGGCCATCATGATGGTTTACAACAACACCCCGGCTTCGGTGATGGCCCTGAAAAAATCAGGCATCAAGACCCCCGCCGACCTGGCTGGCAAGAAACTGGGCGCCCCCGTATTTGACGCAGGCCGCCGTGCTTTCCCCATCTTCCAGAAAGCCAACGACATTGCCAACGTGACCTGGACCGCCATGGACCCACCCCTGCGCGAAACCATGCTGGTGCGCGGCGATGTGGACGCCATCACGGGCTTTACTTTCACCTCGCTTTTGAACATTGAGGCGCGTGGCGTCAAAGCCGAAGACGTCGTGGTCATGCAATACCCAGACTTTGGCGTCAAGCTGTATGGCAACGCGATCATCGCTTCGCCCAAAATCCTGAAAGAAAACCCCGCAGCAGTCAAAGCTTTCCTGAGCGCCTTCACCAAAGGCGCCAAGGACGTGATTGCCAACCCGGCCAGTGCCATTGAGTCGGTCAAAGCGCGTGACGGCATCATCAACGTTCCGCTGGAAACCCGCCGTCTGCAATTGGCCATCGACACCGTGATCAACAGCCCCTCTGCCCGTGCCGAAGGTTTTGGTCAGATCAATGGCCCACGCCTGACCCTGATGTCATCACAAGTGTCTGACGCTTTCAACACCAAGACCCGCGTCAAGGTGGACGACATCTGGAACGGCTCTTTCCTGCCTACCGCCAAAGAGCTGGACATCTTGCCCAAGCCCAAGAAGTAAGCACTCGGCTTGCCCGGCCTGCGCTCAGTGCAACCGGGCCCTCTTGCTAAATTCGGCCTTGATGGGCCAGGCTTGAACCCACTTGGACTCCTTTGGAGAAAGTGGGTTTTTCAAACCTCATTTCTGTATACACTTTCGAACACCATTTCAAAGTAAGCACCATGTCCCAAGAAGCATTCGTCGATTTCCAGGATGTCTGGCTGGCCTACAACGACGAGTTGTTGGCCCAAAACCACTTTGCAGTGGAAGACATCAATTTGCAAGTCAAACAAGGTGAGTTCATCGCCATTGTTGGGCCCTCGGGTTGCGGCAAGTCCACCTTCATGAAGCTGACCACGGGACTGAAAATGCCCAGCAAAGGCCGCATCTTGGTGGATGGCCAGCCCGTGACCGGCCCGCTCAAGATCAGCGGCATGGCGTTTCAGGCTTCGTCTTTGCTGCCTTGGCGCACCACCCTGGACAACGTGTTGTTGCCACTGGAGATCGTGGAGCCTTACCGTTCCAACTTCAAGCAAAAAAAGGCTGAATACGCAGAACGTGCCCGCAAACTGCTCGGCACCGTGGGTTTGGGGGGTTACGAAGACAAATTTCCTTGGCAACTCTCGGGCGGCATGCAACAACGCGCCAGCATTTGCCGCGCCCTCATTCACGAACCCAAAATGCTGCTGCTCGACGAGCCGTTTGGCGCGCTCGATGCCTTCACACGCGAAGAACTCTGGTGCATCTTGCGAGACCTGTGGACCGAGCAAAAGTTCAACGTCATTTTGGTCACCCACGACCTGCGCGAATCGGTGTTTTTGGCCGACACGGTGTACGTGATGAGCAAGAGCCCAGGGCGTTTTGTGGTGAAAAAAGAGATTGATCTGCCCCGTCCACGCGATCTGGAGATCACCTACACGCCCGAGTTCACCAACATCGTGCACGAGTTGCGCGGCCACATCGGTGCCATGCGCAAGACCGGCGCAGCCATTAACCAATAAGCGGGAGAAACATCCATGAACAAAAAATCTCTCGAAAGCTGGTCCCCCTGGATCTTGCTGGTGCTGAGCATCCTGATCTGGGAAGGGCTGTGCCGCGCTTTTAACGTATCCGAGTTCGTTTTTCCAAGCCCCTCGCGCATTGCCCAACAAACCGTGGAATACCGAGATGTGATTGCGGGCCACGCTTGGCGCACCTTTTGGGTCACCATGGTGGGTTTTGGCATTGCCATTGTGGTGGGCGTTTTGCTGGGTTTTATCATTGGCAGCTCGCGCCTGGCGTATGCCGCCGTGTACCCGCTCATGACGGCTTTTAACGCTTTGCCCAAAGCGGCTTTTGTGCCGATTTTGGTAGTGTGGTTTGGCATCGGCATTGGCCCTGCCATCCTGACCGCGTTCCTGATCAGCTTTTTCCCGATCATGGTGAACATTGCCACCGGGCTGGCCACTTTGGAACCGGAGCTGGAAGACGTGCTGCGGGTGCTGGGTGCCAAGCGCTGGGATGTGCTGGTCAAAGTGGGCCTGCCGCGCTCGATGCCTTACTTTTATGGCTCGCTCAAAGTGGCCATCACGCTGGCCTTTGTGGGCACCACGGTGTCCGAGATGACGGCCTCGAACGAGGGCATTGGCTACCTGCTGATCTCTGCCGGTTCGGCCATGCAAATGGGCTTGGCGTTTTCGGGCCTGGTGGTGGTCGGGGCCATGGCCATGATCATGTACGAGTTGTTCAGTGCCATTGAAAAGCACACCACAGGCTGGGCACACCGGGGTTCACAAGGCGAATGAAGCGGGTCATTTTCATGGCAGGAGCCAAGGCATGACTTGGCACGCCAGCCTGAAACTGGACTACACCCGCGAGACCGAGCGCTGCGTGGCCCGCTATCTGCACGATGGTCCCCTGCGCATTTTGCAAAGCCTCTACCCCGAGGGTGATTCGGTTTGCCACAACGTGCTGGTGCACCCACCCGGCGGCTTGGTCGGCGGCGACACTTTAGACATGCACGTCACCGTGGGCGCTGGGGCCCACGGCTTGGTGACTACGCCGGGCGCTACGCGCTTTTACCGATCCGAGGCCGGGCTGGCCACACAGCAAGTGCATGCCCGGGTTGAATCGGGTGCCCGACTGGAATGGTTACCGCTGGAGGCCATTGCCTACAACCAATGCGACGGGCTGAATCGCGCCGTGTTTGATCTGGCACCCGGTGCCGAAATGATGACTTGGGACATCACGGCGCTGGGCCTACCCGCTGCCGACTTGCCTTTTGTACAGGGCACTTTCCGACAGCACCTAGAAGTTTCAGGGGCTTGGCTGGAGCGAGCCACTTTAAGTGCAACCGACACCCGCTTGATGAACAGCCCACTGGGCCTGGCCGGTCACCGCTGCATGGGCACGCTGGTGTTTGCAGCGGGCAGCGCCATTGCCTCAGAACGCACTGAACGCGCTTTGGCTTGCGCTCGCGATTTGCTGGAAGCATCTCCCCTGCGCTTGCAAGCCGGAGCCACCTCACCCCACCCGCAAATTTTGGTGGCGCGCGTGCTGTCGCCCATCACCGAACCCACCGTGGCCTTGCTGCGCCAAGTGTGGGCCGCTTGGCGCGACTGCCTGTGGGAAGTGCCCGGGACGTTGCCCCGGTTGTGGAACCTGTAAAACCCCAAGGGATGGATCCCTGTTTTCACGGGGATG
>CAMDXR010000191.1 GCA_945877725.1 Limnohabitans sp. Rim8 | reverse complement strand
CAAGCTGAACTGGGGCAATGGCACCCCGTCCCAGGTGCGGCCTTGCCGCCCCAACAAAAAACGGTCAAGTGCAGCGCCCTTTAGCTCTTGCAGAGTGCTGCCGCTGCGCATGTAGTAATGGCCCCGGTAGCTGATCGGGTTGGCATAGGCCTGCACCATCACCTCTATGTATGCGAACTCGCCTTCGGTGTGGAGGTTCACTTCCACCACAATGCCCAGCAGGTCACGCACTTTATTGGGCAAGTCTTCTAGCAGCTTGGCCGCCTCGGGCAAGCCCACAGCTTGCCCCTTGTCATTCACCCCCAGCAGCAAGCGCCCGCCTTGCGCATTGGCAAAGCCACATACCCAGCGCAGGTAATCATCTCGCCAAATTTCCTTCCATTCGATGTGCTGGGATTCATGTTCCATCATGGGACCATTTTGACAGGCTATCCCACTCAATCCTGCTCTGCAAACCCTTGAAATGTGAGTTTCAGTTCGTGCATCCATTGGTGCTTTTTAGCTTCATCGGCAAAGCTGGCCTCTATGCTGTTGGCGGCCAGTTTGTAGGCTTGTTGTGCATTCAGGTGCAGGGCGGCAAAGGTCTGCACATAGTTGTCGTTCAGATAGCCGCCAAAGTAGGCCGGATCATCTGAGTTAAGGGTGATGCACAAGCCAGCGTCCAGCATTTGACCCAGGTTGTGCTCGGTCAAGTCCTTGAACACGCAGAGTTTGAGGTTAGACAAAGGGCAGACTGTGAGCGGGATTTGTGTTTTGGCCAAATGCGCCATCAGGGCTGCATCGTGAATGGCCTGAACCCCGTGGTCGATGCGCTCGACACGCAAGTTGTTCAGTGCGCTCCATATATAAGCAGGGGGGCCTTCTTCGCCAGCGTGGGCCACCACATGCAAGTCCAATTCGCGGGCCTGAGCAAAAACCCGGTTGAATTTTTCGGGGGGGTGCCCCACTTCGCTCGAATCCAAACCGACCCCGATAAAGTGCGCACGCCAGGGCAAGGCGGCCTCGAGTGTGGCCAAGGCGTCTTCTTCAGACAGGTGGCGTAAAAAGCACAAAATCAGGTCGGCACTGATGTTAAGTTGCGTTTGGGCATCGCGGCAGGCCCGGCTCAGGCCCTCGATCACGCTGGCCATCGGCACGCCCCTTGAGGTGTGGGTTTGAGGGTCAAAAAACAGCTCGGCACGCACCACATGGTCGGCCTTGGCTTTCAAGAAATAGGCCCAGGCCATGTCGTAAAAATCTTGTTCGTGCAACAACACACTGGCCCCGGCGTAATACAGGTCCAAAAAACTTTGCAAATTGCTAAAGGCATAGGCACTGCGCAGCGCCTGTACATCGGCATAAGGCAGGTTGACGCCATTGCGCTGGGCCAGGGCAAAGATCAGCTCGGGTTCGAGTGATCCCTCAATGTGAATATGCAGCTCGGCTTTGGGCATGACGCGTAACAAGTCGGGCAATCTGTCCGGGGGGATGGCGTGGACTTTGAACATGTTTATTCCTCAAAAAATTGAGCCCGTATGCGGGCTTCATCCAGTTGTGCAAAGGAGGTGTTGTGGCGATCGGTCAAAGGGCCGCCGCCCGGAAGCAACTCGCCTGCCGAGCCATAACCGATGGCCTTGAATTTCCATTGGCCATTGATCCACTTGAAGTTTCCCACATGCAGACCGGCAAGGTCGTGCAGCGCATAAATGCCGTCGTTTAGTTTGATCAAAAGAGAATCGGTCATGCCATGTTTCTGGGGTCAAGCTAGGTTCAGGCGGCCTTGAAGTCGCCGCGCTCCATCCACCACGACACGGCAAACCCGGCCACCAGACCCCAAAAGGCCGCACCGATGTTGAACAAACCGATGTCGGCCACGGTGACCAGCAGGCTAACCAAAGCCCCCAATGAGAACTTACCCGCGCCAAAAGAAGCCACAAACGCACCCTGCAACACGCGCAGCATGGCCAGACCGCCCAAAACCATGATGAATTCTTTGGGGGCGGCCAGCATCAGACTTGTGAAGGTAGGTGCCATCAAGCCAAACAACAAAGCCAGCATGCCGAACATCAAAGCGCCGACGTAATGGCGGTTTTTTTCACCCGTCGATGTGAGCAAGCCATTGGTCGGACCGGTCAGGCAAGTACTGACGGCACCCAACACCGCGCACACGGCAGCGCCAATTCCACAGGCCACGGCAATCATGTTCACAGGCGGCTCGTGCCCTGCGTTTTTCAGCACGGCCACACCCTGCCCGTTTTGTACCACCAGCACAGTGATGGCAAGGGGCACCACCAATTCCAACATGGCGGCAAATGACCACGCCGGGGCCTGGATCACGGGCTGCGCGAGCGTCAGATAACCCAAGCCAGAGGCATCTAGGCGACCCGAAAACGCCACAGCCACCGCTCCCACCAACATGGCCCCAATCACGGGGGGCATGCGTTTGCCCCAATCGGCCCTAGCCGACAGCAACAAAAACACCCCCACCATAGGGGCGGCAATGGCCACATCGCTTTGCATGGCCCGAACGATGTCCAGGCCGAACCGCAAAAACACCCCCGCCACCATGCCCATGACGATGGGCATAGGCAAAGAAGACATCACCCGCTTGACCCAGCCACTCAAGCCCAGCAACAAAACCAATGCACTGGTCACATAAAAAGCGCCAATCACCTCGGGAAAGCTCAGATGCTGCAAGGCGGGCCCCACCAGAACCGTGCCGGGAATCGTCCAGCCAAAGGCCAGGGGAGTGCTGTAGCGCCAGCTCATGAGCAGGGTGACCAAACCGTTCACAAAAAACACCCCGAACACCCAAGAGGCCAACTCCTCGGGTGATAACCCTCCCCGGGTGCCCACCGACAAAATGATGGCCACCGGACCCGTCGCTGCAAAAATGAAACCGATCACGGCGTTGGCGAAATAAGTGCCGCCAAAGTCCGCCAGCATCGCCCGGAAGGTTCGCGGCGGGAAGTTAGGAGATTCGATGTGGTTGAACAAAACACAGACCTTCTAGGGGTTCAAAACGGTTCCCAGCGTATCAAACATTACGCCCATTGATGCCTGACTCGCCTCAATCGGCTGTAAAAAAAGCCGCCTGACTTGTATCAGGCGGCTTTTGGGGAGGGTCGGAAACCTGGAGATGGATTCCCGCCACCGTGGGCTATGTCAGCTCACTTGCCTGGGATCTTGCCTTCGACGCCTTTGATGTAGAACATCACGCCGCCCAGGAACTTGTCGTCAGCCACGGCATCTTTGGCCAGGACCACTTTACCGGCTTGGTCAACGATGGGGCCTTTCCAGATGGCAAAGCTGCCGTCCTTCAGGCCCGCCTTGATTTCGTCGATTTTCTTTTTGGTGTCTTCAGGCACATCAGCGGCCACATTGACCATGTCAATCGCGCCTTCTTTCACGCCCCACCAGCTTTGTCCGGTGCTCCATTTGCCTTCCAGGGCTTCACCCACGGCCTTGACATAGTAAGGACCCCAGTTGATCACGGCCGAACCCAAGTGGGCCTTGGGGCCGTAAGCGGTCATGTCGGAGTCCCAGCCAAAGGCCCGCTTGCCCAATTTTTCTGCGGTTTGCAGCACAGCCGAAGAGTCGGTGTTTTGCATCAGCACGTCAGCGCCGCCATTAATCAGCGAGGTGGCGGCTTCGGTTTCTTTCGGTGGGTTGAACCATTCGTTCACCCACACCACCTTGGTCTTGACCTTGGGGTTCACCGACTGGGCACCCATGGTAAAGCTGTTGATGTTGCGAACCACCTCGGGGATTGGAATCGAGGCCACCACACCCAGCGTGTTGGTCTTGGTCATCTTGCCAGCGATCACACCCGCCATGTAAGCACCTTCGTAGGTACGGCTGTCATAAGTGCGCATGTTTTCGGCAGTTTTGTAGCCGGTGGCGTGCTCGAACTTGACCTCTTTGTTGTCAGCGGCCACTTTGAGCATGGGCTCCATGTAACCAAAGGTGGTGCCAAAAATCAGCTTGTTGCCTTGAGCGGCCATGTCGCGGATGACGCGCTCGGCGTCAGCGCTTTCCGGCACTTTTTCGACAAAGCTGGTGACCACTTTGTCACCAAATGCCTTTTCGACCTCTTTACGGCCGTTGTCGTGGGCAAATGTCCAGCCACCGTCACCCACAGGGCCAACATAAGCAAACGCAATTTTCAGGGGGTCAGCCTTGGCAGGCGCAGCAGCGGGGGCTGCAGCCTTGGGGGCTTCTTCCTTTTTGCCACAGCCAACCAATGCAGCGGCGGCTACAGCGGTCAGGGCCACCATCTTGATGATGGAGCGCTTGGAGATGTCTGTCATGTCAGTTCCTTTAGTTGATGAACGGGGTTACAGGGTTGAAAAATCAAGATTATGAACCGGGATAAAAGGGCTTGCCTAGCGAGGCAGGCATGTTGACCCTAATCCAGGTTGGGTTGCGGGAAATCAGGGCCAACACCACGATGGTGGCAATGTAAGGCAGTGCCGTGAGCAGTTGACTGGGCACCTCCACGCCCGCCCCTTGCAAGTGAAACTGCAACATGGTCACTCCGCCAAACAGATAAGCGCCCAGCAAAACCCGTGCCGGACGCCAGGTGGCGAAGGTCGTCAAGGCCAGCGCAATCCAGCCCTTGCCAGCCACCATGCCCTCCACCCATAAGGGGGTGTAGCTGACCGAAATATAGGCCCCGGCCAACCCACACAAAGCCCCTCCAGCCACCACGGCGGCCAAGCGAATGCGGCGCACCGGATAACCCAAAGCGTGCGCCGAAGTGGGCGACTCACCCACCGCCCGCAGCACCAAACCGGTGCGGCTTTTGTACAAAAACCAAACCAAGGCCAAGACCAAGACCATGGCCCCATAAACCAAGGGGTGTTGCTTGAACAAAGCGGGGCCCACCAGGGGGATATCGGCCAGTCCGGGAATCTCGTACTGGGGGCGCTCGGGCAACTTTTCTTGCACGTAACCAATGCCCACAAAAGCCGAAAAGCCCACGCCAAACAAACTCAGCGCCAGTCCGGTGGCATATTGATTGGTGCCGAGCCAGATAACCAACACCCCAAAAATGGCGGCCAAAACTGCCCCCGCGCCCATTCCGGCGGCAAAGCCCAACCAGTCATTGCCGGTGTGCACCACGCAGGCAAAGCCTGCGATGGCGGCGCACAGCATCATGCCCTCGGCCCCCAGGTTGACCACCCCGGCTTTTTCATTAATAAGCAAACCCAGCGCCGCCAGCGCCAGCACGGTGCCGGCATTCAGGGTGGCCGCTATCAGCAAGGCATAAGACTCCATCACACGCTCCCCGTTTTTTGGGCCACCCAACGCAGCTTGTAGGCCACCAAGGTATCGCATGCCAGCAGGCAAAACAGCAACAAACCCTGGAACACACCCGTGATCGATTTGGGCAGGCCCAACCGCGACTGCGCCAACTCACCCCCGATGTAAAACATGCTCATCAGCACCGCCGACAAGACCATGCCCGCAGGGTGCAAACGCCCGACAAAGGCCACGATGATGGCGGCAAATCCATAGCCTGCAGGCACATAGGGCGTGAGCTGCCCAATGGGGCCCGCCACCTCCAAAGCCCCCGCCAGACCGGCCGCGCCGCCTGAAGTAAGCAAAGCCACCCACAAAGCTTTCCGAGATGAAAACCCCGCATAACGCGCAGCCGCAGGGGCCAGACCGCCCACTTGCTGGGCAAAACCAGCCCGGGTGCGGAACAAAAATACCCACAGCAAGCCCGCCCCGACCAAGGCCAGCAACAAGCCCACGCTGACGCGGGAACCGGACATCAAGCGGGGAATTTGCGTCACCGCCTCAAAGGTTTTGGACTGCGGAAAATTAAAACCTGCCGGGTCTTTCCAGGGGCCATACACCAGATAGCTCAGCACCATGTCGGCCACATAGACCAACATCAGGCTGACCAAAATTTCACTGGCATTGAAGCGGTCACGCAGCAAGGCCGTGATGCCCGCCCAAGCCATGCCGCCCAACACCCCGGCCAACAGCACCGCCAACACAATCCAACGCCCCGTGTCTTTGTCGGCCAACAAAGCCATGCCACCAGCGCACACGGCGCCGATAACAAACTGTCCCTCGGCCCCGATGTTCCACACGTTAGAGCGAAAACACACCGACAAACCCAGCGCAATCAGCAGCAAGGGGGTGGCCTTGACCATCAACTCGCCCAGGGCATAAGGGGTTTTGACTGGTTCCCAAAAGAACATTTGTAAACCACGCACCGGGTCTTTGCCCAAGGCCATGAACAATGCGATGCCCAACAACACGGTCAGCACCAACGCCAACAAGGG
>CAMDXR010000190.1 GCA_945877725.1 Limnohabitans sp. Rim8 | reverse complement strand
TCATAGAGGACTGGGCTTCTATCTTGGCCACAGCCTCTGCACCATGCTTCAAAAAAGCCTGACGCAGCGCAGCAGGAGATTGCTCCCCCACCGCGTGGTTCAAGTAGGTCGTCACCTTGTCCAGCGAGTCAGTAGGATTGAGCTGCACTCCGTGGTGATTTCCTGGCACCCAGGTGGTACCTGCAGACCAAGCCGTGGTCCCGCCCACATATTCTGTGTGCTCGACCAAAAGCACCTTTGCACCGTCTATGGCGGCGAAAACCGCCGCTGAGAGACCGGCTCCGCCCGCGCCAATGATCACCAAGTCAAACTCAGCCCCCTTTGGCAGACTGCCCGCACCATTTTTCAAGACTTGCATGCTAGTTTCCCAACAAAAATTCAACCATCAGGTCTTTGACCTGAGCGAACATTTCCACCCCGGTCACGGTTTGACAGCCGACCGCTTGTGCTGCCGCAATCATGGGAGGCACAGCGGGGGCGGTAATCACACACCCTACCAACATGTTAGGTGACAGCTGAACCACATTTATCGGGTGCGGATCCCCCGCTTTCATGCCCATGGGTGTGGCATTGATGGCGATGTCCATGCCTGATGGATCGCTGCTTCCTGTGCGTACAGGGCAACGGTCAAGCGATTGCAAGCGCTGTACCAAGGCGTCACGTCGAGCGACATCTTCGTCGTGGATGTTCAACTCGCTCACGCCCCCCATCAGCAGTGAATAAGCAATGGCCGAACCGGCGCCTCCCGCCCCCACCAATAAGGCTTTTTTTCCTTCCAGTCGATAGCCCTTGATTGCCAACGCTTTCACATAGCCCAGGCCGTCAAACATGTCGCCATGCCAAGTGCCATCGGCATTGCGGCGCAGTGTGTTGACCGACTTCAAAAATGCACCACGGTCTGATGTGGTCGCGCACAAATTGAGATATGCAAACTTGTGTGGGACGGTCACGATGATGCCGTCCACGTTTTTACACAAAGACACGCCCGCCGTCCATTCGGCCAGATCGGCTGGGGCCACATGCGCTGGTACACACACGGCGTTCAGACCTGCAAGCTGGAAGGACTGACTGACGCCCGCAGGTGATTTGACCTGGGCAATCGGGTCACCCACGATGAAATGCACGCGGGTGGCACCGTCAAGATTCAGGGGCTTAGGAGAAGTCATGCTGGGAATGATACATTTAAATGGAATTTGATTCCATTTTTGAATTTGTTTCCAAATTTTAATATACTCTCGCTCAACTTGAGAAAAATCTCTCTATGCAGAAGTTCACATTGGCCGTGGTTGGCGCTGGCGTGATTGGCCGCACCCACATTGAACGTATCCTTAAATCGCCGGAATTTACCTTGGCAGGCGTGGCTGAGCCCAGTCAAGCAGGTCGCCAATGGTGTGCCGAACGCAACCTGCCTACTTATGACAACCACTGCGCCTTGCTGGACGCCACGCAGGCACAAGGCGTGGTGATTGCCACCCCCAACGCCACCCATGTTCAGGTGGCTACCGACTGCATGACCCGAGGGATACCGGTGCTGATCGAAAAGCCGGTCGCAGACACCCTGGCATCAGCCGAGCAATTGATTCAGGTTGAAAAAGACACGGGGGTCCCGGTGCTGGTGGGACACCACCGCCGACAAAACCCCATCTTGCAACGGGCTCGCCAGATCATTGCAGAGGGCCGACTGGGTCAAGTGGTCAGTGCCAACGTCATGGCTAATTTTTATAAGCCGCCAGCCTATTTTGATGTCGCCTGGCGTCGTCAAACCGGTGGTGGCCCAGTGCTGATCAACCTGATTCATGACATCGACATGCTGATCTTCATGCTCGGTGAAGTGCTAGCGGTGCAAGGCAGCCTGTCCAATTCAGTGCGCGGCTTTGAGGTGGAAGACACTGGCGCAGCCCTGCTTGAATTCAAATGCGGCACTCAGGCCGTGATGACCGTCTCCGACACGGCAACCTCGCCTTGGTGCTGGGACTTTTGTGCAGGCGAACAAAGCCAATACCCTCGCCAAAACGTACAAACACACTTTTTGTCAGGCACACAGGGATCGCTCTCTCTGCCCGATCTGGCTTTATGGCATTACAAAGGTGACCGCCATTGGCACCATGAATTGACCCGCGAACAAACCACGGTGCATGAGATCGATGTGTATGTTCAGCAATTGAGGCACTTTCGTGCCGTAGCTGAACGACGTGAAACACCGATTTGCTCAGCGCAAGACGGTTGGCGCACCCTGCAAGCCACACAAGCCTTGCTGAACGCCGCTCAAAGTGGCCAGCGGCAAACTTGTCCCACTTTCCGGACCTGAAGGGAACACAGATGAGCGGCGTCTTGGAACGAACACTTGGCATATTGGAATTGCTTTCTCAACACGGCGAAGGCCTGGAATTGGCGGCCATTGCCGACCAGTTGGATATCCCCCGCAGCGGCACACATCGGTTACTGAGCGACTTGGTCCGCCTAGGCTATGTGCGCCAGACGCGCGGCCATGGCGACTATCTGCTGACCACCAAGCTGGTGTCGATGGGGCTTTCGTATTTGAGCAACAGCGGCATCGTGGACATTGCCCAGCCCTTGCTCAACCAACTGGCCGAAGTCTCGGGGGAACTGGTGCGCTTGTCGGTGGTCGATGGCGATCGACTGACTTGGGTGGCTCGCGCGCAAGGTGCTCGACAAGGCCTGCGATATGACCCCGACATGGGAAGCGATGCGCAGCTTTCTTGTTCTTCCTCTGGATGGGCATTGCTTTCTACGTTAAGTGACGATGAGGCTCTGGCTTTGGTGGTCAAGCAAGGTCTGGGTTTGCCAGAACATTTTGGTCCGGCCGCTCCCACCAGTTTGCAAGCCGTGATGGAGGCCGTGGCCCAAACCCGTGAGCGCGGCTACAGCCTCACCACCGAGACCTACTCGGCAGGCTTGTCCGCCCTGTCGGCACCGGTCCGTTTCTCGGGCCAACCCGCGTTTGGTGTGTTGACCATCGCGGGCCCCACTGTGCGCTTTAGCGCTGAAAAAATGCAAGCTCTTGCCCCTGAATTGATGGGTATCGCACAGCAATTGGCAGCCTCCAGCGGGGCATCGCCCTTCTTCAGCCTGACCGCAGAAACAGGCAAGCCCGTGTCCGCCGATGGCCGAAAACCGATTTACGCAGAGTAAGCGTATGGCTGAACCCAAGACCTCCCCGCACGAACCCGAAAACACTTGTGACCTGCTGGTGATCGGATCCGGCGCTGGGGCTTTGTCGACCGCTGTCACCGCCGCATACTTGGGTTTGAAAGTCATCGTGGTCGAAAAGGACGCGCAGTATGGTGGCACCACCGCTTGGTCAGGCGGCTGGATGTGGGTGCCGCGCCATCCGCTTGCGCTGGAGGCGGGCTTGGTCGAGCGCATCGAAAAACCACTGTCTTACCTGCGCAGAGAACTGGGCGCCCAGTTCGACGAAACACGCGTGCTTACTTTTTTGACCCAAGCCCCAAGAATGGTCGAGTTTTTCCGGAAAAAAACGGCACTGCTGTTCATCGATGGCAACACCATTCCGGATTTTCATGGCCGAACACCCGACGCCTCATTGGGTGGGCGATCCGTCTGCGCCGCGCCATTTGACGCCCGCAAACTGGGACACCGCCTGCACGATCTGAGGCCGCCCCTCCACGAAACTACCCTATGGGGCATGGGCATTGCAGCGGGCGCAGAAATGCGCCACTTTTTGAACGCCCTGCACAAACCTGCTTCATTTTGGTATGTAGGCAAACTGCTGTTCAGGCATTTCAAAGATTTGTTGCTACACCACCGAGGTACACGCTTGGTGAATGGCAACGCCTTGATAGGTGCCTTAGCGCAATCGGCATTGGATTTGGGAGTAGAAATTCGGGTCAACAGCCCGGCCGTGCGCTTGTTACAAAAGGATGGCAGAGTCACCGGGGCAGTGATTCAAACATCAGCAGGACAGCTCAGCATCCAAGCCAGCCATGGCGTGATGCTGGCCACGGGTGGCTTTCCACACGATCCGGCAAGAAAAAAACAATTATTGCCCCACGCCCCAACAGGGCACGAACACTGGTCGGCTGGCAACCGGGGCAATACCGGTGATGGCTTGCGCTTAGGCGAAAGTGTCGGGGGTGTGGTCGCCGAAGACATGGTGCAAGCGGCCGCACTGGCACCGGTATCTCTGGTGCCCAAACACTCAAAAGCCCGCGCCCTTGAAGTGGGGTCCGATAACAACCGAACCCACTTTCCACACCTGATCGATCGGGCCAAACCCGGTCTGATTGCCGTGACATCGGAAGGGTTTCGTTTTGCCAACGAAGCCGACTCTTACTACGACTTCATGCAAGCCCTGTTGGCGGTAACCCCTGCGGGTAAAAAACCAGAAGCCTGGTTGATTTGTGACCACCACTTCATCCGCTATTACGGATTGGGAGCCGTCAAGCCAGCGCCCATGCCACTCAGGCCCTGGCTGTCCAATGGCTACCTCAAGCGCGGATTCAGCACCGCTGAATTGGCAGCGCACTGCGGCATCGATGCCACAACCCTGCAAGCCACTATTCAAAAATACAACGCCCAGGCACTTCTAGGCAAAGACCCCGACTTTGGCAAAGGCGAAACTGCGTACAACCGCATCCAGGGCGATGCAATAAGGGTCAGCGCACGCGGTCTGCGCAACCCTTGTATGGCGCCCATCGAGCATGGGCCGTTCTATGCCGTTCAAGTCGTCGCGGGCAGCCTGGGCACATTTGCCGGTTTGCGCGTCAACGAGCATGCCCAAGTGATCAACCCTCAAGGTCTGGCCATTCCAGGCTTGTATGCCGGTGGTAACGACATGAACAGCATGATGGGCGGCTATTACCCGGCCGGCGGCATCACGCTCGGCCCCGCCATGACCTTTGGTTTCATTGCCGCGCACCATGCCGCCAAGCGCGATCCGGCGGAGACCTGCATTGACCCGGTACCTCAAACAAAAACACAGTCAACGAAAGAAAACACCATGTACTACGAACTCGCCACCATGACCCTGCCCTTTGGCACCGCAGCGCAAGCGGCCAGTCAAGTCCAAGAATTTGCCACTCAACCTGAAGCACAAGGTGAGCTTTTGGGATGCTGGTTCACCGACATTGGCGTGCTGAACCAAATGCTGGTGCTGCGTGGTTTCAGCAGCTTGCAAGCCCTAGGCGAAGAACGCACGCGTACCCAGCGAAGTGCCAGTCCGTTTGGTTGCGGTAGCCTTTACCAGTCACTGGAACAGACCACTTACCAAGGCTTTCCCTGGATGAAACCCGTGCGCCCAAGTGCCGAGTCGGGTATCACGGGACCGGTATACGAGATTCGCACCTACGGCATCCAACCTAGCGGGTTGCAAGCCACCGTTGACTTATGGGAGCAATATGTTCCCGCGCGCGACAAACTTTCCCCCTGTGTGGTGGCCATGGTGGCCCTGGACGGACCGCTGCGTTTCACCAATATCTGGGCCTATGACAGCCTGAATGCCCGCAGTCAAATTCGTGGCGAAGCGGTAGCCCAAGGTATCTGGCCCCCAAAAGGCGGCCCAGCCCATCTGACAACCCACATGGTGTCCACCATCGCGATGCCCACCGCCGTTTCACCTTTGAAGTGAAGGCGGATACACCATGACGCGTCTTTGCTCTCTGGCCTACCTTAGCTCACATCGTTGCTCACCTGCAGAGGCAATTCAGGTCGCAGCGGTGACGGGCTACAGGTTTGTAGGCCTGCGCTTATGGCCCAATGCACCCGGTGCCCCCCAACAACACCTGCTGGGCAATCCGGATGCCCTGCGCGAGACCTTGGCCGTACAAAAAGACACCGGGGTGGGCGTATTTGATTTGGAGATCATTCGCATCGGCGAACAGTTTGACCCCCATCAATGGGACGCACTTTACGACGCAGGCGCAGCCCTTCAGGCCAAAGCAATTTTGGTGGCAGGAGATGACCCTGTCGAATCCCGCTTGACCGAAAACTATGCCCATCTGTGCGAGGTCATGAAACCTTATGGCATGACAGCAGACTTGGAGTTCATGCCCTGGACTGCCGTGAAGGACGCCTCAACGGCCCTGCGCATTGTGCGCAACGCGGGCAGCCCCAACAATGCCGGCATTTTGGTTGATGCTTTGCACTTCGGCCGGTCCCAAACATCCCTGGATGACATCAGCGCCATACCCCGTGAATTGCTGCACTATGCACAGATTTGTGACGCCCGTGCTGGATTGAATTTCAGTACCGATGAAATGATCCACACCGCTCGCTGTGAACGTCTCTTGCCCGGCGACGGCAACATAGACCTGCCCGGGCTGTTTGCTGCCCTGCCTTCGG
>CAMDXR010000189.1 GCA_945877725.1 Limnohabitans sp. Rim8 | reverse complement strand
ACCATCTCTGATTTCCACATCTTTTTTACTTCATGAGCGTTTGTTAGCTAATTAAAGCTAAGTTCCGAAGAACTTGGCAATCACCATCAAACGCCCACGCTTATCGGCTGTATATTTTTAAAGAACCTAGGCAATTTACATCACCTTATCTTGCCCCGCCGCGATCAGCGAAGCCTTGAATTATGACACAGTTTTGAGGCTTGTGTCAAGTTTTTGAAAATTTCTTGTTTGAACAAAATCATCTCTAAAACCTTTTCACTGCTCAGATTTGCCTTCCGTAGAAGTCATCACTTGTGTGCAGCGAAGCCCTCGATTATGGCACACATTTTTCGCCTTTCTTAACTTTTTTGATGTTGTTGAGAAAGTTTCGCATCACCCGGCCCGGATAATGCGGCATGGCTTTACTCACACTCTTGAACGCATCACTGGCTTTTGGCCATGTCGCACTCCTCGATCACGCAGACTTCTCATTAGAGACTTCGGAACGCATCGGCTTAATTGGTCGCAACGGAACAGGCAAATCTTCCTTGCTTAAGATCTTGGCGGGCATGGAACGCCCAGACGATGGCGCGCTCCATCTTCAACAAGGCGTTCGCATTGCTTATGTGGCACAAGAGCCTGTCTTGATCCCCGAGCACACGATTTTTGAATCCGTGAGGGAGGGTTTGGCCGAGGTCGTTCAGTGGATAGACGATTACACCCACAGTCGTGGTGATCTGGACACCCTGCAAGGGCTGATTGAGTCCAGAGATGGTTGGGGATGGGAGCAGCGTTTGGATGAAACCCTGCAACGCTTGCAACTTGACCCGGCGGCCCTGGTCCAATCACTTTCAGGTGGCATGCGTAAAAGGGTGGCGCTGGCCCAGGCTTTGGTCACCCGTCCTGATGTGCTCTTATTAGACGAGCCCACCAACCACTTGGATCTGAATGCCATTACTTGGCTGGAAGACTTGCTCATTGATTTCAAAGGCAGCGTCATTGCCATCACCCATGACCGGGCCTTTTTGGACCGCATTGCGACCCGCATTGTGGAGCTTGACCGCGGAAAGCTGCGCCCTTACCCGGGCAACTTTGCACAATACCAAGTCCAAAAAGAAGAACAACTGGCCCAAGAAGCCGTGATCCAGGCCAAAGCAGACAAATTGCTGGCTCAAGAGGAGATTTGGATTCGCAAAGGCGTAGAAGCAAGGCGCACCCGCAGCCAAAGCCGCATTACCCGCTTGCAAAACTTGCGCGGCGAGCGTGCGGCAAGGCGCGAAAAGGTCGGCAATGTGCGGATGGAAGTGGCCTCAGGCGTTCCCAGCGGCAAGTTAGTAGCGGAATTAACCGACGTCAGCAAGAGCTTCACCCAACCCGATGGGTCGGTGCGTACCGTGATTCAAAAGTTTACCGGCACGCTGTTGCGGGGTGACAAGATCGGCTTGCTGGGCCCCAACGGCGCGGGTAAGACCACCTTGCTCAAACTCATACTGGGTGAACTCGAGGCCGACAGCGGCGAAGTGCGCCGGGGCACCAAGCTCGAGGTCGCCTACTTTGACCAAATGCGCGATGCCCTGGATCTGGACGCCACGCTGGAGGACTTCATCAGTCCCGGCAGCGAATGGATTGAAATCGGCAACAAGCGCCAGCACGTCAAAAGCTATCTGGGCGACTTTTTGTTCTCGCCCGCTCGTGGCACATCCCCCGTGCGCTCACTTTCAGGGGGTGAACGCAACCGCTTGTTGCTGGCTCGGTTGTTTGCACGACCGGCCAACGTACTGGTCTTGGACGAACCGACCAACGACCTGGACATTGAAACCCTCGAGTTGCTGGAAGAACTGCTGCAAACCTATGAGGGGACGGTTTTTCTGGTCAGCCACGACCGCGCCTTCATGGACAACGTGGTCACGGGCATCATTGCTTGCGAGAGTGCGCCGGATCAACCCGGTTTCTGGCGCGAATACGAAGGATCGGTGCAAGACTGGTTGGTGCAATCCAAACGCAGCCAGGCCATCAGGGCCCAAGCCGCCCAACGCAACGGCACCAGCAACGCCGCTGCCCCGGTGCCAGCGGCCACAACCAAAGCCGCGTCACAAGAAACAACTGCACCTGCTGCACCCGCAACGCCCGCCCGCAGCAAACTCAGCTACAAAGAGCAACGCGAATTGGCTGAACTGCCGGCCAAGATGGAGGCCTTGGAAAAAGAGCAAGCCCAAACCCGTGCGCAACTGGCCGATGGCAGCATTTACCAACGCGATCCGGGTCTGGCGCAACAACTGTTCAGGCGCGATACCGAAATTGACGACACCTTGCTGGCGGCCATGGAACGCTGGGAAATCCTCTCCAGCCGCTGATATCAAGCGCTCAAATCAAAAGCGGGTCTGCATCGTCACAACATCTCCGCACGCAAGCTGGCCAATGCGCGCCAAAATTTATCCTCTTGCGTGCAGGCAAAGTTGATGCGCATGAATGAGCCCGGCCTGCGATCGGCGTGAAACAAGGAACCGGGGGCCAACAGGTAACCGATGTCGTGCATGCGCAGTGCCAGCGCATCGGTGTCCACCCCCACATCCACCCACCCAAAAAGACCTTGGGGTGGTGCCACAAACCGGCAACCATAGGCCAGCGCCAGCTTGACGCTGCGGCCACGCGCTGCATCCAGCAATTGCAACAAACGCTCGGTATGGCGCCAAATCGATCCTTGCTCCAGACACAAAGCCAAGGCTTTTTCGAACAGCACCGGGGTGGTCAAGGTGGACAGCAACTTGGTATCCAAAAACGCCTCCTTCAAGTCAGCGGGAGCGGCCAGATAGCCCACCCGCCAGCTGGGGGCCAGAATTTTGGCGTAACCGCTCACATAAATGGTCTTTTGCAAACCATCCAACACCGACAAACGCACGGCATGCGCGGGGGCCATGTGCCCATAGGTATCGTCTTCGACCATGTAGAAGTTGTAGCGATGGGCCAGATTCACCAACTGATGCGCGCAGGGCAATGACAAACCGTACCCCGTGGGGTTGTGCAACACCGACACACTGACCATCATCTTGGGCGCATGCAACTGGGCATAGCGCTCGACCACCTCCAGATCGGGGCCGGACTCCAGGCGCGGCACCGGCAAAATGCGCACGCCCAAGTTTTGCAACCTGGCAAATTCGATCGCCCAACCCGGCTCCTCCACCATCACGCAATCGCCGGGTCTCAGCAAGGTGCGGCTGATGATGTCCAACGCATGGGTCGCGCCCACCGTGGTGATCAACTGTCCGGGTGCTGCGTGCAAACCCAAGCTGGCCAACTTGCCCGACAAAACCTCTCGCAAGCCCGAATCCCCTTGCGGTTCGCCGTAACGCAAAGAAGCCTCACGCAGGGCCGGACTGGCCACCACTTTGCGCAAAGCGGCGGGCAAAAAATCGGCATCCAACCAATCGGGCGGAAACACGCCCATGCCCGGTTGCGGTTCGGCACTGGCGTTGTGAAACATGCCGCGAATCAAGCTGGCCGCATTCACGGGCGGGGGGCTGGCCTCAGTGCCAAGCCTCGCTGTATTAGACGGCGGCAAACGCTGCACCCGATCGCGCACGAAAAAGCCCCGGTTCGGACGCGCCTCAACCCAGCCCTGGGCCACCAACCAATCGTAGGCCGCCACCACAGTGGAAGCACTCACCCCATGCGTCTGCGCGCATTGCCGAACCGAGGGCAATCGCGCGCCTGAGATGAGCAACTGGTCACGCATGCGCGCCACAAAGCGCTGAGCAAGTTGTTCAGACAAGGGCTGGGTTGATTCACGGCTAAGGAGGGTCATGGCTAAAGGTGATGGGGTGCGCTCATGTGAAGGTGCGCTTTCGGGTTCGTGGGCAAAATACAGGCCAAGTTAGAGCAGGTGTGCAGGCCACAAGAGCAGTACAGTTTTCAAAATGAATCAGAAAACCGTACTGATACTGTACTCATTCTGACACTACATTCAACGCCATGACCTCTTCTGAACTCAGCGCCTTGTTGGTGCTCGCCACCGTGAGCAGCTTTACCCCTGGACCGAACACCACGTTGTCCACGGCCATGGCGGCCAACTACGGGCTCAAACGCGCCATGCGCTTTGTCCTAGCTGTCCCCGTGGGTTGGGGCATTTTGTTCGCTCTGTGCGCCACAGGTGTTGGAGGCTTGGTCGTGGCCTGGCCGCCGCTGCGCTGGGGCATTGTGAGCGTGGGCACAGGGTATTTGCTTTGGCTGGCCACTCGCTTATGGCAAAGCGGCAGCTTGCAACAAGCCGACAGCCAAAAATTGCAAGTGGGTTTTATACAGGGCGTGGGCTTGCAATTTCTCAACATCAAAGCCTGGATGCTGGCTCTGGCCATCGTGGCGGGCTGGGTGGCCGGCAAGCCGGACGCGGCCGAGCGCACCTTGTTGCTGTTGCCCATCATGGTGGCCTATGGGTTTGTGAGCAACCTGACCTACGCCGTGGCGGGCTCCATGCTCCGGCACTGGCTGGCCCATGGACGCCGTTTGCTGATGTTCAACCGTTGCATGTCAGCGGCCTTGGTGGCCACTGTGTTGTGGATGCTCAATGGCTTGCGCCAAAGTGCAGCCTAAGGTCAGGGCAAGCAACATGAAACACATGAGCGATGAAACCAAAGGCCTGTGGCTGGGCTTGCTGGGCGTGCTGATCTTTGCCCTCACCCTGCCCATGACCCGCTTGGCTACGGGCACGACCGAAGCCCCGCAACTTTCACCCTGGTTTGTCACCTTTGGCCGTGCCGCACTGGCGGGGGTTTTGTCAGCTGCCTATTTATTAGCCGTGCGGGCACCCTGGCCCCAGGCCTCACAACGCGGCTCGCTTTACCTGTCCTTGGCGGGCAACGTCATTGGCTACCCCTTGCTGTTGGGCTGGGCCTTACGCAGCGTGACCGCCAGCCATGCGGCCGTCATCACCGCATTGCTGCCCCTGGCCACCGCAGCGGCAGCGGCTTGGCTCATGCACCAGCGTGCGCGCATGGGGTTTTGGGTCTTTGCGGCATTGGGCAGCGCACTGGTGGCGGTCTACAGCGTGTTGCGGGCAGCACAAATTGAGAATGGGGTTGAGAGTGGTTTTGGCTTGACCTGGGCCGACACCTTGTTGTTAGGCGCTGTCTTAACGGCCGCCCTAGGTTATGTGGCCGGGGCCAAAGTCACGGCCAGCTTGGGGGCCGAAAAAGTCATCAGCTGGGTATGCGTCATGGCCTTGCCCATCACCCTGCCCGGCACTTGGCTGACCTGGCCCGAACACAGCATTGCCTACACCTCATGGCTGGCCTTGCTCTATGTGGGTGTGTTTTCGATGTGGGCTGGCTTTTTCGCATGGTTTCGGGGCCTGTCGCTGGGAGGCCCGCTGCGGGTCAGCCAGACCCAGCTGTTGCAACCCTTCATCAGCATTTTGGCCGCCATTCCCCTGCTGGGCGAATCCCTGGACAGCATGACGCTGGGTTTTGCCCTGCTCGTGGTGGCCACGGTCTTCATGGGCAGGCGCATGGCCAACGCGCCTAACGGAGGTCGCGCATGAAAGCCGACTACCAAAATCTGCTGGCAGCCCTGCCCCAACCCGCTGAAGGTAAATACCCGCTGGGCACACCCTTTGTTCGCGGCCTAGCGCATGGCAGCATGAGCGTGGAACTGTTCGCTCCCGCCACCTCGGGCATAGGGCAAGACATTCAGCAACCCCATACGCAGGACGAGTTGTACGTGGTGCATTGCGGTCACTCCGCGTTTTGGCTAGGCAAGGAGCATCTGCAAGTGCAGTCAGGCGATGTGCTGTTTGTACCTGCTGGCACGCCGCACCACTTTGAAGATTTCAGCCCCGACTTCGTGACCTGGGTCATTTTTTACGGCTGCACGGGCGGCGAACACACTATCCAATCTAAAGCACCATGAAAATCCGCGCATTCCAACAAGTTGACGTCTTCACCCACACCGCCTTTCTGGGCAACCCGCTGGCCGTGGTGCTGGATGGCGTGGGCCTGAGCGAGGCCCAAATGCAGGCCTTTGCCCGCTGGACCCAACTGAGCGAAACCACCTTTGTGTTGCCCCCCACACCCCAAGGGGCCGCAGGGGGTGCCGACTACCGGGTGCGCATCTACACGCCGGGTGGCGAACTGCCCTTTGCCGGACACCCCACGCTGGGCACCGCCCACGCTTGGCGACAAGCGGGTGGACTGCCCCGACAACCGGGCGTGATGCTGCAAGAGTGCGGGGTGGGCCTGGTTCGACTGCAAAAAATCAACTCACCAAGCAAAGACGACACCAAGCAAGATCGCTGGGCTTTCGCCGCACCTGCGCTGCAACGCCGTACCCTAACTGATAAAGAACTCGCGCCCTTTTTAACGGCATT
>CAMDXR010000188.1 GCA_945877725.1 Limnohabitans sp. Rim8 | reverse complement strand
CGCAATGAAATTCATCCACTTCGCTTTCGTGCCCTGGCAGGACACAAACCACGGTTTCCCCTCGACTGCGCAATGACGCAATGGCCAGGCGCAAAGAGGCTGAGTTGCCCCAGGGCGCACGGATCGCTGCTCGCAGCGCCAAAGGCTGCACGGCCGAGACCAATTCTTTTAAATCAAGGCTGAAACCCACCGCCGGGCGATCACGGTCAATGCGATGCCCAAAAACGGCACCGACACCGTCGTAGCGACCGCCACGGGCCAAAGCATCGGCTGCGCCTTTGGCATAGATGGCAAAGCGCATGCCGCTGTAATAGGCATACCCGCGCGAATCACCCAAGTCAAAACTGATGGCTGCCCCTGTGATTTGCTCAGAAAGCCAGCGCAACTGGGACAGGGCGGCCTTAATTTCAGGGGTGGGCGGCAGGCACTTGGCGGCTTCATCCAGTACGCGGGCATCGCCATATAAATTGACCAAGGCACGCAAACCATCGCGCACAGACGCTGAAAAACCAGCGGTCAGTCGGGCAATGGTGCTGCCGTCTTTGACGGCCAATGCGGCATGAATGTCGTGGCGAAGGGTGTCAGAGATGTCTTCGGCCAACAGCAGGCTGTTGACGATGCGGGCATCGGCCAAATCGACTTGTAAATCACCCACACGAGCGACGCGCAGGCAATCGAGGGCCAACTGAAGCACTTCAAGATCGGCCTCTGGACCCGCATGACCGTAAATTTCGGCACCCAATTGGAGGGGTTCACGGGTGGCATGGGGTCTTGCGGGGCGGGTATGCAATACCGGGCCACAGTAGCAAAGGCGGGTCAGGCCCGCACGGCCCAGCAAATGCGCATCGATTCGGGCCACCTGGGGGGTGGTGTCGGCACGCAAACCCAGCGTACGCCCGGAAAGTTGGTCCACCAGCTTGAAGGTCTGCAAATCCAGCGCCTCGCCAGTGCCCGTCAAAAGGGATTCCAAATGCTCAAGCAAGGGCGGCATGACCAGCTCGTAACCATAGGCACGGGCCGTATCGAGCAGTTCGCGACGGAGTTCTTCGATGTGGCGTGCCTCGGAAGGCAGGACATCGGCAATGTGATCCGGAAGGACCCAAGCAGACATGTGGATGAGGGGGAGACTGTTAAAAACGAGATTTTACCGGCTTGGAAGCCAGATTCCGGGATTTGGTTCAGGAAACAAACCAGAACAACAGCAATCCGCAAATAACCATGAACATTCCGAAGAATCGGATTTGACCATCGTCGAGTTGCAGAAGCTGCTCAAACAAACGCCGCCACCGGTGCGGCGAAAGCATGGGCATCAAACCCTCCAGGATGAGCATCAGGCCCAACGCCAGCAGGAGGGTTTCGAACAAGATTTACTTCCGCGCAGGCGTGCTGCCAGCAGAACCGCGCATCCCTTTAAAGAACTCGGAACTGCCGGGGTCCAGCACCATCACGTCGCCTTTGCTGTTGAAGCTTGATTTGTAAGCCTCCAAGCTGCGATAAAACTGGGCAAACTGGGGGTCACGGCCGAAGGATTCGGCATACAAACTGGCCGCTTTGGCATCGCCCTGCCCTTTGATTTTTTGGGCTTCGCGATAAGCGTTTGCAATGGTCACCTCACGCTGACGGTCGGCATCGGCGCGAATTTTTTCACCCTCAGCGCCACCTGTTGAGCGCAATTCGTTGGCCACGCGCTTGCGTTCTGCCTCCATACGGCGGTAAACCGATTCGGTGATCGTGTCCACGTAGTCGGCCCGGGTGATGCGCACATCCACCACATCCACGCCCCACGGCTTGGCACCTTTGACCACCAAAAGCACGGCATCTTTCACGTCGTCCATCAATTCTTCACGCTTAAGAGACAGCAACTCTTTCACGGTGCGTTTGTTGATCTCTTCTTGAAAGGCGTTACGAACCACGCGATTGAGTTGGTTGGTGCCTGCCTTTTCGTCAAGGCCAACGTTACGGATGTAAGCCTGTGGATCGGCAATGCGCCAGCGCACATACCAATCAATGACCACTCGCTGTTTTTCGGCCGTCAGCATGGGTTCGTTGTCTGGGCTGTCCAGCGTCAACAAGCGTTTGTCAATGTAGTTGACGTTTTGCAAGGGCGGTGGCAATTTGAAATGCAGGCCCGGTTCAGTGATGACTTCCTTGATTTGACCCAAGGCATAGACCACGCCAAATTGGCGCTGATCGACCACAAACACCGTTGAACTGAGCAGCATAAATGCCACCAGCAAGGTAGATATCCACAATCCAATGCGATTCATTTTTATTCTTCCTTATCGTGGATCACGGTCGCGTGAACGTTGCAAATCGCGTGAACGCGTGTCCACCGCACCATTACCAGCCCCATTGGCATTGCTTGCAGGCGTTACCGCCGTATTGTCTAAACCAGGTGGGGCCACAGCACTGACTTGCTGCATGATTTTGTCGAGCGGCAAATACAACAGGTTTGACCCTTGTTTGCTGTCCACCAAGACTTTGGTCACGTTGCTGTAGATCTGCTGCATGGTGTCGGTGTACATGCGGTCACGCATGACCTGCGGCGACTTCTGGTATTCGGGCAGGATGGACTTGAAGCGTTGGGCATCACCCTCGGCTTGCGCCACGATGCGTTCGCGGTAAGCGTCGGCTTCTTCTTTCAGGCGTGAGGCGGCACCCACGGCGCGAGGCACGACATCGTTGGCATAGGCTTGCGCCTCGTTTTTGGCTCGCTCGCGCTCTTGACCGGCCTTGAGCACATCGTCAAAAGCGGCCTGTACTTGCTCTGGGGGACGCACGCCACCTTGTTGCAAGTTGATACCGACCACCTCGATACCGACTTTGTAACGGTCCAAAATGGTTTGCATTTTCTCGCGGACACGGGGCGCAATCTGGTCGCGCTCTTCAGCCAAGGCCGAATCCATCTTCATTTTGCCGACCACCTCGCGGACTGCGGTTTCGGCCGACTGCACCACGGATTCAGTCGGGTTGCGGCTCTCGAACAAATAAGCCCGGGCATCGTTCAGTCGGTACTGAACGGCGAACTTGATTTCGACAATGTTTTCGTCTTCAGTCAGCATGGCCGACTCGCGCAGGCCCGTGGCCTTGATGATGTTGTCACGTCCGATGTCGACTGAGCGGATTTGGGTCACAAAGACCAATTCTTGACGCTGGATCGGGTAAGGCATGCGCCAGTTGAAACCCGCACCCACCGTGGAGTGGTACTTGCCAAACTGGGTGATCACTGCTTGTTGACCTTCTTGCACAATGAAGAAGCCCGTACCCAGCCAAACCAACAAAGCGGCACCAGCGATCACGCCAATGCCAAGATTTTTTAAGAAAACAGGAATGCCGGGGCCTCCAGAACCGCCACCCGAGCCGCCTGACCCCCCAGGACCTTGCGGCCCTTTGGGTGCACCCTTGCCACCAAACAACTGACCGAGCTTGCGGTTGAAATCGCGCCAGAGTTCATCCAGATCCGGCGGACCGCTTTGCTGGGGTTGTGAACCACGGCCAGGACGGTCGGCCCAAGGATCAGGCTTGCGCCCCGGGGGCGGAGGCACATCGTTGGCAGGCTTGTTGTCTGAATCCGTCGATGACTTGTCATCGTCACGACCCCAACGAGGGTCGTTTAGATTGAACATGCCTCGAATCTTTGCCGGAAGCAAGGACCATCTAAGGGCTGGCAGGTGAAAATTCATTTTGTAGTGTCTTTGTCAGAATGACGAATCTCTATTGTGCCGAATTCGCAGTGGTTTCAAGGAAGTTGACCGGTATATTCCCCGGTCATGTCACGGGGATCTGATGCTGCCATTGCCTCAAGGGGAAGCGCCGTTTTGACGACCACGGACAATGCCGAACGCAGCAAATCGAGACCTTGGCCAGTTTTGGCACTCAGGAAAATTCGGGAAACCGGCAAACCGTCCAATTCATATTGGTCTTGCATTTGCAGGGGGAAATGCGCAGCGTCAATGGCGTCAAGTTTGTTGAACACCAGCAGTTGAGGCACGTCAGAGGCCCCGATCTCGGCCAAAACCTTTTGAACTTCTGCCATTTGCTCCGGGAAATCTGGGTTAGCGGCATCCACCACATGCAACAACAAATCGGCTTCGGTGGCCTCTTGCAAGGTGGCTTGGAAGGCCTCGACCAGACCGTGTGGCAAATCACGAATAAACCCAACGGTGTCAGAAAGTGACACCGAACGCCCCGCTTCGCCCAGATACAACTGTCGGGTCGTGGTGTCCAGGGTGGCAAATAATTGGTCGGCGGCAAAAGCTCGGGCCTTGACCAAAGCGTTGAACAAACTCGATTTTCCGGCGTTGGTGTAGCCCACCAAAGAAATATTGAACGTGTCGCGCCGCTCACGCTGACGGCGCTGGGTGTTGCGCTGGCGCTTGACCTTGACCAATCGCTCTTTGATGCGTTTGATCGAGTCGTTGATCATGCGGCGGTCCAGTTCGATCTGGGTTTCACCCGGCCCCCCGCGCATACCGATGCCCCCACTTTGGCGCTCTAGGTGCGACCAGCGGCGCACCAAACGGGTGCTCAGATACTGCTGGCGGGCCAGCTCAACCTGTAACTTGCCCTCGTGACTGCGCGCACGTTGACCGAATATTTCCAAAATCAACAAGGTGCGGTCGTTCACTGGCAAGCCAATGTGACGCTCCAGATTACGCTGTTGGGCGGGGCTTAAGGCTTGGTCAAACAAGACCTCGACAGCGCCATGCATCAAGGCCAGCGCCTTGATTTCGTCGGCTTTGCCGCTGCCGACAAAAAAGGCTGGGTCAGGGGCTTTGCGCTTGCATGTCAAGCGCGCCACAGGTTTGAGTCCACCGGATTCAGCCAGCAAACCCAACTCTTGCAGCTCGGCATCGAAATGAGGCAGGCCAAAGTCAACGCCGACCAGTAAGGTCGGCGCGGGTGGGTTGTAGGATTTTTCGGACAATGTCAGCAATCTTCGGGGGTGGGTCAGAACCCACCGCCGAAACCACACCGCATCAAGCGGTTATTTCACCCGTTTCGGGCGTGCTGAAGGTGACGGAACGACCGGGAACGATGGTTGAAATAGCGTGTTTGTAAACCATTTGGGTGACAGTGTTACGCAAAAGAACCACGTATTGGTCGAACGACTCGATCTGACCTTGAAGTTTGATGCCATTGACCAAGTAAATGGACACAGGCACATGCTCACGGCGCAGTGCGTTCAGGAAAGGGTCTTGCAAAAGTTGACCTTTGTTGCTCACGATATTCTCCGTGTTCTGAAGTTTTTGAAGGGCTGACCTTACCACAGGGCCTGCCAATGATATTTGTTGAAATTGCGATTACCTCAAATATCAACTGGAATCTTTGTCGGCAAATGGGTTGGTGGACGTTTTCATCTCAATGCGAAGCGGCGTTCCGGACAGACTGAAAGCTTTGCGGAAACGTCCTTCCAGAAAACGCTTATAGGTGTCGCTGACATGTTCCAACGAATTGCCGTGGATAACGATCACCGGCGGGTTCATACCGCCTTGGTGGGCGTAACGCAACTTGGGACGGAACATGCCGCCGCGTTGTGGGCTTTGGAACTGCACCGCCTCAAGCAACAGGCGGGTCAAAATTGGGGTGCTCATTTTGCACATGGCCGACTTTTGCGCTTGGATGATGGATGCCCAAACCGGCCCAAGACCTTGGCGCTTTTTGGCCGAAATAAAATGCATATTGGCAAAGCTCAAAAATGGCAGCCGGGTCTCGATGGAACGCTGCACCAATTGGCGCTGGTATTCGTCCACGGCATCCCATTTATTGACGGCCAACACCATGGCCCGGCCACTTTCTAGGGCATAACCTGCAATGTGCGCGTCCTGATCGGTCACGCCCTGTTCGGCATCCAACAACAGCAAGACCACGTTGGCAGACTCAATGGCTTGCAGCGTTTTGACCACCGAAAATTTCTCGATCGCCTCAAATACCTTGCCTTTTCGACGCAAGCCGGCCGTATCGATCAACTCAAATTTTTGGCCTTGACGCTCAAAAGGCACCGAAATGGCGTCGCGGGTGGTGCCAGGCATATCGAAGGCCACCAGCCGTTCTTCCCCCAACCAGGTGTTGATCAAGGTCGATTTGCCCACATTGGGACGGCCTGCCACAGCCAGTTTGATGACCGAGGGGTCTTCTTCGGATTCTTCAGGTTCGTCAGGCAAATGAAGCGATTCAAGCGCCAAGTCCACCAGACCGCGTGTGCCTTGACCATGGGCTGCCGATATGGCGATCACCTCGCCCAGGCCCAACTCATAAAACTCGGTGAGCTGAATGCCTTCGAGCATGCCCTCGGCTTTGTTGGCCACCAACAGGCAGGGTTTGCCGATTTTGCGTAAATATTTGGCAATGTCGTGGTCTTGCGCTGACAAACCG
>CAMDXR010000187.1 GCA_945877725.1 Limnohabitans sp. Rim8 | reverse complement strand
ACGCCCACCCTGGGCAGCAAGTGGTTGTTGCCACGTTTACAGAGCTTTCTGGACGCCAACCCCGATGTCGAATTGCGCCTGAACGCCACCACAGAACCCACCGACTTCAGTCGCGAGGCGGTCGATGTGGAGATTCGCCACGGGGAGGGTCACTGGCCGGGGGTCTTTGTAGAAGGCCTGGCCGAGGAAACATTTTTGCCGGTGTGTTCGCCCGGCTATGCCCCGGCGCACAGCCTAGTGGCGGCCGATCTCTTGCAACACCGCCTGATTTACTCGGTCAAATCGCAACTGCAATGGACGCCTTGGTTTTCTGCAGCCGGTGTGGCCCCGTCCGCCGACTTGAGCCGCTTGCTGTTTGACCGAAGCCACATGGCCATCGACGCCGCCACCGATGGCTTGGGCGTTGCCCTGGAAAGCGACTTGATGATGTGGCGCGAGCTGCGCCACGGCCAGTTGGTTTGCCCCGTGCGCAACCCACCGCAGTTCAAACTCACAACCCAATGGGTGGTTTGCCCCTTTGACCACCTGCGCAAGGCCAAAGTGCAGTTATTTTTGGAATGGCTGCGGCAAGAACGGGAAAACTGGCAACACGAGCGCGTTTCGACTGTGGCTGTTTAAGCGGGCATCATGGCAACGGTGGTGCAAGAACCCCCTCGGGTGCGTTGAGAAATGCAAAGGGATTCAAGAACTGGCGTCGCCAAAACAGGGCGCGATCAAGCTCGCTCAAGCTCGCTTCGTCACAAACGGTTTGCCATTCGTCAAGCATCACCCTGAGCTGATGATTGACGATGGCAATCGCTTCCTCTTGGGCCAATAAAAAAGAAGCGGCTGCAGCAATGCAAGTCGCTACTTGACTGCTGCGTTGCGCGCCGTGAACTAGCATGGCTTGCGAGGCTTGTTGGCCAGAGCGAGATTGCGGACAAATGTCGTAGGCGGGTGTAAGTTCCAGCCGTTGGCCATCCCAAAAGGCCGCATGGTTGCGGGCGTGATCGTCGGTGTTGCCACACAAAATGTTGAAGACCATCCGTGCGAACAATTCCCGCAAGCTGGCTTTCGGGTCTTTGAAACGATGCCGAATGATCTCCGCCAGCTTTTCGTAACTGGCATAGGCCGCCATCATTTCATCTAGCTCAAACAAGGTCAGTGCTGACACCATGGCCCGCCTGTGCCAATGTTGCCCATGCCGGACGCGATCAAAACGCTCAATCAACAACACATCTTTGCCCAAAACTTCTTTCAATTGAACTGGCGCGACCTGCAATCCGACTTTTTGGGCCAGCCGCATGGCGATGAATTCAGCTTTGACCACGCTGTAGAGGTCGTTGATCGCAGAAAATTTGGCGATCAATTTTCGTTCACCATCCTCAAGCAAAACCTTGGGCCGCGCACCGCCCAAGGAAGATCCGTGCAGCAAGGCCTGATCCAGTTCAGGCGAAAGGGGGACACCGCGCTCGACTTTGTCAGCCGCGGCCATCAAATCACCCAGCGTGGCTTGCGTTGCGCGCCTGGGTTCGTAGTGCGTGGGTGAGCGCTGAAAATCCAGTGCACCAATTCGGTCTGAACCCGATTCCAGCAGATAAGACAATTCATCCAGTTCGGTGTCTGCCGCTGCCGCCCCTTTCACACCCAATTTGTGATTGATCAGCACGCGACGCCCCCAAGCATCGGGCGACGCGTCCCGAATGCAGTTGGGCATGCTCAAACCCGGAATCAGTGGGATAGCCCCGCTGCGCAGGGGCAGCTCTGGCGCATACAGTGCGATGGCATTCTTCCGTGCCAGATAACTGCGGCCGTAGTTGAACAACAATTGTTGCCCTTGTTTGGAAAGCAAACCTGCCACCACAGGGTGGGTAGCATCCGGAAGCCAGACCCAGACATAGGCTTCTGAATGCGGGGGTTCGACTTTAGAAATCATCTTTCACGACCTGGTTGCGGGCTCGGACGGCTTTGGGCAGCAGGGCCATTTTTTCGCGATGTAGCCCCAAGTGATTGCTGAGCTGACGCGACTCCAGATCAAAAAGAGGGACGCCGCAGATGGCAGCGACTTCAAACACCATGCCGATGGCGCAACCCGGGTCCCCTCGCTCAATGCGTTGCAACAAGGCCCGCGAGATGCCTGCACGGAGCGCCAGATCGGTGGTGGTCATGGCTTTGCTCAAACGCGCTTCGCGCACCAGCTGTCCCAGCAGCTCAAGCGCATTCAGGCTGTA
Source organism: Limnohabitans sp. Rim8 (assembly GCA_945877725.1). Lineage (GTDB taxonomy): Bacteria > Pseudomonadota > Gammaproteobacteria > Burkholderiales > Burkholderiaceae_C > Limnohabitans_A. The sequence continues at coordinate 4,189 of CAMDXR010000187.1, read as the reverse complement.
TTGGGAATAGGAACGTGAAACAGGCTTGACCATAATTTTGGCTCATTAATATAGCATTTAAATATTTATTGTAATTTTAATGAACCATTATTGAGTGCAACTGGATCGATGTCAATCCAAAGTTGCATGCAGCAGGGACCGAACGACACCAACAACAGGCCAATGCCTCGTGCCATTGACTTGTGTGAAATGCGCCGACCGACACTTAAGTTTTTCTAAATATAAAGAGAATTTAAGTCAATGGACAGGGGTAAATGGGGCACTTAATATTGTCCTCGTTGAATTAATTATTTAATGAATATCCAAGTTAATAAGGGTATTTATTTAAATAAAAATACTACATTATAATTGAAATATCAAATGATTATGTTGTGAAGAAAACTTTATTAATCATTGAGTTTTCATCTCTGTATTTTTATTTTTTGATTCAAACTTGAACAACCACTGAACATTGAAGGAAATCATTCTCCATGAACTTGGCAACATTGCTCCAAAAGCGCGCCGCAGAGTCAGGCCCCATCCGTGTGGGCATCATCGGGGCCGGTAAATTTGGTTCCATGATGCTGGCGCAAGCCAAGCACATCAAGGGGTATCACGTTGTGGGTGTTGCCGATTTGAACGTGGCCAAAGCCCGCGAATCGCTCCACCGCGTGGGCTGGGAAGAAGACCAATACAGTGCCAAAACGCTGGGCGAAGCTTATAAAACCGGCAAAACCTGCATTGTTGACAATTCGGCGGCCTTGGCCGAGTTTGAGGGCATTGAGTGCATCATCGAGGCCACAGGCCACCCGATCTTTGGTGTGCGCCATGCCTTGCAAGCCATCGACCACGGCAAGCATGTGGTCATGGTCAACGTCGAGGCCGATGTCATGTGCGGCGGCTTGTTGGCCGCGCGGGCCAAGGCCAAGGGGGTGGTTTATTCCATGGCCTATGGTGACCAACCTGCCTTCATGTGCGAGTTGATTGACTGGGTTCGCTCTTGCGGTTTTGAGCTGACCGCTGCAGGCAAGGGCATGAACTTTGAGCCCCGTTACCGTTATTCCACCCCCGACACCGTTTGGGGCTATTTTGGTTGGACCGAGGCCGAGGTCAAGGCTGGTGATTTCAACGCGCAGATGTACAACTCGTTCACCGACGGCACCAAGGCGGCCATTGAAATGGCAGCGGTGGCCAACGGCACCGGACTGGATTGCCCCGATGCAGGTTTGGCATTTTTGCCGTCCGGTCTGCACGACCTGGCCAACGTGTTCAAGCCTGCGGCAGACGGTGGCCGCTTGGCGCGCAGTGGCCTGATCGACATCGCCGCCAGCCAAGAGCCCGATGGTCGCGAGGTGTTCAACAACATCCGTTACGGCATGTTCGTGACCTTCAAAGCGCCCGATGAATACACGCGGGCCTGCTTCAAACAATACGGGTTATTGACCGACAAATCGGGTTGGTACGCCTCGATGTGGCGGCCGTTTCACCTGATTGGTTTGGAAACCAGCGTCAGCGTGTTGTCTGCGGTGTTGCGGGGCGAGGCCACGGGTTGCTCGAAAGAATTCCGCGCAGACGCAGTGGCTACGGCCAAGACCAACTTGAAAGCGGGCGAAATGTTGGACGGTGAAGGCGGTTTTGCGGTTTGGGCCAATGCCATTCCGGCCCACAAGAGCCTGGCCCTGGATGCCTTGCCGATTGGCTTGGCACACAAGGTGAAGCTGGTGAAACCCGTCGCTAAAGACACGGCGGTGAGTTTCTCGGACGTTGAACTGGTGGACAACTTGGATGTGGTCGAGTTCCGCAAGGAATACACCCGCACCCTGGCCTGCAAAGCCACTTGACGGGGGGGGCTCGGTCATGACGGATTTGAATGCCGCCCAAGCGCCCGATGCCTTTGTGGTGATCGCCGAATTTGTGATCAAAGAAGGTTGGATGGATTCTTTTTTGACCCACGCGTTCGACGACGCCCGCCATTCCGTGGCAGACGAAGCCGGGTGCCTGCAGTTCGATGTGCTGCGCACCGGCGAGGGCACAAATGGCGTGGTGTTTTATGAGGTTTACACCTCCCGGCAAGCGTTTGACGAGCACCTCAAGACCCCGCATGTGGCGAGGTTCAGGGCCATCTTGTCGGACCACGTAGAGGCCGAGCGTCCCGTGAGATTTTTGGGCCGTTTATGAGCTTCCGTGCAGGCCCATCAACCCTGCGGCATCCCCGTGATGGCGCAGGGCCGGCCTGCTTTTGTGGGGTCTGGACAGCCGGGCCACATGCGAGCGATGTCAAGACGGTTTGGCGCATTCATGCTGCATCGCAGCATGAATGAAATTAAAGCATGGGTGAGATTATGTCGTTTGTCTTCAAGCTCCAAGCTCTGGAGAATCGCGGCATTCATCACCACTCGTCCGTCAATCCAAGGAGACAAACATGCTGTTAAAAAACAAAGTTGCGGTCATTACCGGCGGCGCAGGCCTGAATGGTTTGGGCTTTGCCACGGCCACCATGATGGCTGAGCAAGGCGCCACGATCGTGATTTTGGATCTGGAAATGACCCAACCGCAGGCCGCTGCCGATCGGCTGGGTGCTGGCCACCTGGGCCTGGTGGCCAACGTGACCGACAAAGCGTCTTGCGAAGCCGCTGTGGCTCAAATCAAAGCCCGATACGGCCGCATCGACATTTTGGTGAACAACGCCGGCATCACCCAGCCGGCCAAGTTTTTGGACATCACCGGCGATGACTACGACCGGATTCTGGACGTGAGTTTGCGCGGCACCCTGTACGCCTCACAGGCCGTGCTGCCCACCATGGTGGCGCAAAACAGCGGTTCCATTGTGTGCATCTCATCGGTCTCGGCACAACGCGGCGGCGGTATTTTGGGGGGGCCGCATTACTCGGCCGCCAAAGCGGGCGTGTTGGGTCTGGCGCGTGCCATGGCCCGCGAATACGGCGGCAACAACGTCCGCGTGAATTGCGTGACCCCGGGCCTGATTGCCACCGACATCAACAAGGGAAAGATCCCTGAAGACAAGCGCCAAGGCATTCTGGACGGTATTCCCCTGGCCCGCATTGGCGAGCCCAATGATGTGGCCGGTTGCGTGGTGTTTTTGGCCAGCGACTTGTCCAAGTACTGCACCGGCGTGACGCTGGACGTGAATGGCGGCATGTTGATTCACTGATTTCGATTTCACCCACCCCCACGGCAGGGCCGTGGTTTATTTCAACTAAGGAGACATCATGAGAAATTTCAATCACTTTCGTCGTAGTCTGTTGGTAGCGTCTTTGCTGGTGGCCACTTCGGCGGCCCAAGCGCAGGCGGTCAAGCTCACGCTGGGCCATGGCACCGCCATTGACAATCCGCGCCACACCGCATCCTTGAAGTTTGCCGAAGCGGCCAAGGCCAAGAGCAATGGCCGCATCGAAGTGACCGTGGCCCCAGCCTCCCAGTTGGGTGACGACGCCGCCATGGTCACCGCCCTGCGCACTGGGGCGCTCGACATGTCGGCCAACTCACAGGGCGCACTGGCCAATGCCGTGCCCGAGTACGCCGCTTTTGGCATGCCTTTCCTGTTCTCTAGCCAAGCCCAGGCTTGGAAGGTGATGGATGGCCCCGCAGGCAAAGAGTTGGCCCAAAAATCGGCCGAAAAAGGCCTGATTGTTTTGGGCTACTGGGACAACGGCATCCGCCACATGAGCAACAACAAGCGCCCCCTGCTCAAGCCCGATGACTTGAAGGGCCTGAAAATGCGCACCCCACCGGATTCGGTGACCGTGGACATCATGCAAAGCGTGGGCGCTGAAGCCCAGCAGATCAAGTGGTCCGAGCTGTATGTGGCGCTGCAACAAGGTGTGGTGGACGGACAAGAAAACCCGCTGGTCAACGTGCAAGCAGGCAAGTTGTACGAAGTCCAAAAGTACATCTCCCTGACCGGCCACAAGTACGAGATGACCCCGTTCTTGATCGGCAAGCGTGCTTGGGACAAGTTGTCTGATGGCGATAAAAAGATCGTTCAGGACGCTGCCAACGAAGCCACAGCATTGCAACGCAAACTGGCACAAGAGGCTGACGACAAGATGTTTGCCGAACTCAAGGCCAAGGGCGTGCAAATCGACAAAGTGGACCAAGCGCCATTTGAAAAGGCCACCGCCCCCGTGGTGGCCAAGTGGGAAGCCAGCCCGATTGGCCCGTTTGTGAAGAAAGTTGTGGCCGCTGCGCG
>CAMDXR010000186.1 GCA_945877725.1 Limnohabitans sp. Rim8 | reverse complement strand
CCCACTGCCTGCGCTGACCGCAACCCGGCATGGGGTCTGGCCCACCACGGTGGCAATTTGCTGGCTTTTCCAAACTTGGTACCGGCGGTGTACCTCGGCCAAGAATGTGGGACCGTCAAAAGGCTGCTGCGCGACCACACGCCCTTCGTCGGTAATGGACCATAAACCGCTGAGTTTGCTGACATAGCCGCCTTTGACCAAGCCCACCGAGGCAAAACCAAAAATGGCGCGCCAGCGAAGCTGGCCGGTTTCATAGCGCTCAGCAGCCCAGGCATCCAAGGGCACCGAGGATTCCATGGCCTGCAAGAGCGCGCTCTTTTTTAACTGCCCACCGGGTGCCTGCGCCAGCGCCTGAAGCGCGGCATGGTGCATGGCGGCAATGAGTTTGTCGGATCGGGAGGGGAGTTTGGACATGGAGAACTTTTAAAAAACCACCAACTTATCGCCCAAATCGTGGTGTAAGTTCCATTTGGCGGTGGTGTCCAGGGCGGCTTCCAGCACGATGACGCGCTGGCCTTTTTGTTTGCGCAACCATTCGAGGGTGCTGGTTTCCAAGTGGCTGTCGAAGCAAACAATGGCCTCTTTGGGCGGGGCTTGCTGGTCACGGGCGAGGTAGACCTGGTTGGCCGAGCCCTCGGACATGTCGGTGATGGGGCTGAGTTGGTAGTCGAGCTGAAAGCCGCACTTGAGCAGCACCTCGTCTTGCACGGCCTGGGGTTCGAGTGGGCTGAACAGGCTGGCTTCTTTTTGGGTGATGAAGGCTTTTAGGGTTTGCAGATTTTCCTCGTGGCTGGCGTCGGCATCGGGGGCAAAGTCGGCCCGAGGGAAGGCGCTGCGTTCGAGGGTGAAGACTTTGAAACCGGATTGCAGCGGTTGCGGGTTGTCGCCGTAACCATTAATCACGCGCTTGACCCGTTCTATGGTGATGTCGCTGATTTTTTTATATCCGGCTTTTTGGGCTTCGCTTTTTTCGTCAGTGGCTTCTGGAACTTGGCAAAGAATAAATCGTCTATGAAAATTATCTTGACTGCAATAACTCAGTATTGCGTCCGCAGTTGATCCGCTACCGGCAAAAAAATCAAGAATAAGGTCTCCATTATCGGTTGACTGCTCTATCAAAGTAGCCAACAACTGCGGAGGCTTGGGATTTTGAAAAACAACTTTTAACTCAGAAAAAATGTCCCTCAACCGATACGAACCAGTTCGGCCGTCAAGTGTTATCACACTCGCCAGTTTTTCCTCGTAATCATTCGCATAGACCTTGATCTCAATGATTTTTGTATGGTCGTCGCCAAATAAAATTTTCTTGCTTTCTAACAAGTCTTTCATCGTCTTTTCAGGAAAACGATAACCCATCAAGGGTTGCTTACACGCCTTTCCAGTACCTGGATGCAAAACGTCGTATCTATATCCTTCCTTACCTGGGTTGTGGACACTTTGACTGCCCGTATAGACACCAAACTTGTCGATGTATTTATATCGGTCAAGAGAGCTTAAATATTTTTTATTTTCAATAAACCATATTTTGTAGGAAGCTTCAAGCTCTTCTTGAGTGTCATTCTGCTGAATCAACTCTCCACTAATTTCAAGTAACTTCTTTTTGATTTCTGAGTTTTCCGATTTCCAAGCAAGAGGTAATTCGCCCTTGCTACGTGCATAGCAAATAATGCTTTCATGCTCTATCGCAATATTGGTCGGATTATTGTCAGTGACGTTCCGCCAAATAATTGTTCCAACCCAACACTCCTCCCCAAACACCTCGTCCATCACTTTGCGCAAATGCGTGACTTCGTTGTCGTCTATGGAGACAAAGATCACGCCGTCTTCGCGCAGCAGTTGGCGGGCCACCAGCAGGCGGGGGTAGATCATGTTGAGCCAGTTGCTGTGAAAGCGGCCGTCGGTTTTGGTGTTGGTGCTCATCTTCACCCCGTCCACCGTCACGCCGGTTTGCGCCCAATAGGCTTGCTGGCCTTCGGCAAAGTTGTCTTTGTAGACAAAGTCGTTGCCCGTGTTGTAGGGCGGGTCTATATAGATGCACTTCACTTGCTCCCGGTAGGCGTTGAGCAACAGTTTCAGCACTTCGAGGTTTTCGCCCTCGATGATCAGGTTGCCGTTGGCTTGCTCAGGGTTCACGCTGCGGGCCGCGTCGTAACGCAGAGTTGCGTTGGTGGGGCAAAAGGCTTGGCGTTTGGCCGTGGCTTTGCCCCACCACTTGAAGTCGAAGCTTTCCGGGCCCTCTTCTCCAGTCAGGCGCGACAGTTCGGCTTTGCTGAGTTTGCCCTCGTCGGTAAACAGGTCCGGAAAATCCGCCTTCAGCCGCGCCAACCGCTCTTGCAGCAAATCGGGGCTTTGTATGTTTTGCAGGGGCGGCAACAAGTTAGGGTGGGTCATGGGTTTTGGCTTGGAATTGGGCTTGAGCTTGGGCTTGGGGGTTGTATTGCGTTGTCAACGGCGGTGCTCCACAACGCCAGGTTTTGGGTCAGCGCCTCGATGCTTGGCAGGGCTTTCAGCACATTCGCTGGCAGGGTGGTGCGGAATGTAGAGACGCTCATAGGGGTATCCATGCCGCGCAAGGCGTACTCAACCATCGTTTGCTTTTTGCTTTTGCACAAAATCAGGCCAATGGTGGGGGCGTCCACCACTGCGTCACGCACCATGTCATCGACGGCGGCTAAGTAGCCATTGAGCTGCCCGGTGTATTCAAACCGGAATTCGGTGTTTTTGAGTTCGATCACCACATAACAGTGCAAACGCGTGTGATAAAAAAGCAGGTCTATGTAGAACTCATCGCCCTCTATGTCCAGCTTGTACTGACTGCCTACAAAAGCAAAGCCCACGCCCAACTCCACCAAAAAATCGCGCAGATGGGTGATCAGGGCTTTTTCCAGGGCTCGCTCATTGATTTGGTCAGTGAGCTCTAAAAAATCGAATGTGTAAGGGTCTTTCACCAACTCCTTTGCCAAGTCAGACTGCGGGGCTGGCAAAGTTCGGTCAAAGTTGTTTTGCGCCTGCCCCAGACGCAAGTGCAGCTGGGTCTCTATTTGATAAGCCAATACCGAGCGACTCCAGCCGTTTTCTATGGTTTTCTGCACATACCACTGCCGGATTTCCGAGTCTTTGAGACTGTCCAAAATCAGGCAGTTATGTCGCCAAGGGATTTGTCCACCAAGTTGGTGGACAAATGGTTCAGCAGGCCACGCCTCAGCAAAGGCCCGCATGTACATGAGGTTGGTGCGAGACAAGCCGCGCATTTCGGGAAATTCTGTTTTCAAGTCTCGCGCCAGTTGCTCAATGACCTTGGCCCCCCAGCCTTGTTGACTTTGGCGAGACAAAATTTCTTTGCCAATGCGCCAGTAAAGCCAAACCAATTCAAGATTAACGGCCAAACTTGCCTTGACTCGGGTCTGACGTATCAGGCTTTTAAGGTCTGAAAGCCAGTCCACATACTCAGATAAACCATGTGGACTTGAGGTCATCAATCGACGCCCCGGTTCATGTCCACCTGCTTAAAGTGCAAATAGGTGTCATGCGGTGCGGCAAAGTGGCGGGCGTTGACGCTGGGTTGCACATGCAGCACCCGGCCATCCAGGTGGACCACGAAGCCCAGGGCCTTGAAATGCTCGGCGGCGCAACGGATTTTTAATATTTCGTCGTCGCGCAATACCTTTTTGTCGTTCAGGTCGTGCGTGGCCTTGACTTCAACCACAAAGAATTCTGATTCCAGGTCGGTGTCGGCTGCAAGTTCCATGGCGCGGTGGCCGCTTTGCTTGAAGACCAGCCCAAAGTCAGGGTTGTAGTCGCCCACGGGGGTGGGGACGCGGTAGCCGCTAGGCAGTTTGAGCAGGCAAGTGAGCTGAATGTCTTTGTCGGCGGCTTCGGCAAAGCGTTTTTCAAAATCGCTGTCGATCGGTTGGGCCGCATAAAGGCCGCGCTGGGGGGTGTGGGCGACCTGGCCCACTGTATCCAGCACGGCGTGCAGTGTTTCCAGCGGCAACACGGCGCCCGTGGGCCAGTAATGCAGGCCGCGCAACATGAATTCGCGCTCTTCGTGGCGTATGAGTTGGCTGGCTTTTTGTGCAAAAACCACTGGGTTGCGCATGAATTGCTTGGCGCAGTCTTCGTTTTCAAAGGCTCTTTGCAAGATCCGCAAAACCGACTTTTGCGACAAACGACTGTCCTGCCCAATGGCCTTGACCCAGTCTTGCGGGGCAAAGTGGGCTTTCAGCTGCCTTTGGGTGTTGCCGGTGAAGGTGCCCGTCAGCTCGGCTTGGCTGGCTTGGGCGTTTTCCAGATACCCCAAGCGCACGCCCGTCACCTCGGCTTGGTAGCCGGACAAGCTGATTTGCTGCAACTTGGGGACCACTTCTTCAATGATTTTGGCTTCATCAAATTCGACGCTGTAGTGAGTTGTGCGGGCCAGACTTTTCCAAAACTGCTGAAAGGCTTTCAGGGCCACCAGGTCTTCACGGCGGGCATAACTTTGAATTTGTGGTTTGCCCGCTTTGTTGTGCCGCATGGGCGCTGCTTTTTCGTTGCCCAGCCCATAGGCTTCATCAATCTCTTGTTGATAGCCTTCAGAAAATTGCTGATAACTCAGGTTGGGGACCACCGTGAGCAGATTGATCTCTTGATTGATCGGTGTGTCTTGGGCGTCGTACACGCGATGCCCGTGCTCGTTCACGCAGATGCGCAGGCCACGACCCAGCTCTTGGCGTTTTTTGCTTTCGCTGTGCGTGACGTTGAGCGTGGCAATGTTGAAGACGTTGGGGTTGTCCCAGCCAACGCCCAAAGCGCTGTGCGAAAAAATGAATTCAATCGGGTCGTCGAGCCGGAGCAATCCGGCTTTGTCCGTCAGGATGCGTTTGTAGATGGCGCTGTTTTTGGCCATCGAGGCGTCACTGTCGGTCCATTTGCCCTGCCCGGTTTGGGCAAAGTAACTGCCTTGAACCGATTGAATTTCATCGGCAGTGGGGGTTTGCCCTTTTTGGCTTTTGAGCTTGGCGCTGAGTTCTTCCTCAAACAAGCGTTTGATCAGGGGGGTTTCGGCAAGGTCCAGTTGTAAGTAATTGCCAACTTTGTCAATAAAGATGAGTGACAGGCATTTGATGCCCAGAGGCGCAAGACGGGCTTTTTTCTCGAAATGCCGTTGAATAAGCCAATGCAGTTGCTGCCTGAATATGCCCTCTTGGTCGCCACTGTGCTGCCCTTTGATGAGGCTGACCCCGTTGGAGAATTTCACGGTCCATTCTTCGCCAAAGGGTTTTTCGATGCTCTCGATTCGGTAACCCGCATAACTGGCGTTAGCGGTGTGCACGGCCAAGTCCAAGCCTTGTTTGAGCAGTGGGCTGAGCTTGAGCTGCAGATCGCCCACTTTGTTGCGATACCAGAGCCGCAGCTTGGCTTGGGGCATGTGTCCGGCTTTGGCGTATCCGTCGTGCAGTTCGAGTTGCAGAAGACCGGCCGCATTTTGCTCGTCGATGGTGAGGACTTCTATTTTCTTGACCAGTCCTTGCTGGTACGCCTGCGCTGGGGTGAGCCGGTACACGCAATTGCGCATGTTTTTGTGCGTGGCCGAGTAGCGCAGCTTGACCAGGGGCTGCATGTCGGCAAAGGCTTTGAGGGCGGCAGCGGTGTCCATGCCCTCTTGGGGTTCGTCCATGACCACGATGGGCCGGCAAAGTGCCAACGCTTGCAAGCGGGTCAGGCCCTCCAATGGGGCTTCGTTTTCTTCGTTGCTGATCACCCGGCCCTCGCCCACAAAGGCTTGGCTGTTCATGACCATGATGCTGGGCAAGGGGCTGTCGATGAATTGGTCCAGTTGTTGCAGGCGGGCGCTGTCGTATTCAAAGGAGGGGATTGGATATTTCAGCCCGTGCTTTGCAGCCAATTGCGCCCCAAAGTCTTTTAAGGTGCCCATAACCCCGGCGCGGATGGCAACCGAGGGCACGACGATGATGAATTTGCCCCAACCATAGGCGGTATGAAGTGCGTAAAGCGTGTGCAAATAAACCAGCGTTTTGCCGGTGCCGGTTTCCATTTCAATGCACAACTCCAGTGCTTCGCCCGTGGCCGGTAACTGGAGATTGAGTTTTTCTTCGTCTATTTGATGTCGCCCTGAAACAGCCTTGAGGTTGGCCCTTAAGGCGTCTTCCGTGAGCGGGCAATGGTGTTGCCCTGTGTCTGCGTGGCCCAGATCTTGGCTGCCTTGAGGGGGCGTGCCCTCAAAAACATCGACCACCGCTTGCATGGCTTCTTGCTGGTAGGGCAGGCTCTCCAGCTGAAAGCCTGCGGGGACCGAAGCGGGAGCCCGATGATTTGTATGACGCATGGGGCGCGATGATACACATTGAGCATATTTTTATTACTTTAATTTAAATAACTGAATCATTTTTTACGTTTA
>CAMDXR010000185.1 GCA_945877725.1 Limnohabitans sp. Rim8 | reverse complement strand
TCCACCATGACATGGGGGGCCATGACCACGCATCCTGCGACATCGAAACGACTGGCATGGAGCAGGGCAATGGTGCCGCCGTCCGAGTGCCCCAGCAGGCAAGGGCGTTGGATGTCCAGTACCCGAAGCAGTTCGGGCAACACATGCAGGGCTTCGCGGTGCATGTAGTCAGGCTGTAAACGACCCCTGCGCTGGTTTTCTGACTCTAAAGAGGGGCCGCGCACATCGGGCACAGGGTCGGACTGACCATAGCCCTGGCGCGAATAAACCAAACCATGGCAACCCAGTTGGGTGCACAACCGGGTGGGCCAGTCGCGCCACATGGCCACGCTGCCCAGTCCCTCGTGCAAAAAAACCAAGCTTTGTTTGACCAGATTCCCAGAGGCATACAGCCGTTGCACCTCCAGTTCAATGCCGAAAATGCTGATTTTTGACGGGGGCATGACCTGCATCTGTGTTCCTGTGCTTTGGGCGATTACACTTCACCGCGATTTTGAAAGATTTTTTGTGATTGTTTTGATTCAATTTTCCCGAATTTTGACCCTGAGCGTGGTCACTTTGTTCTGCCAGGCACTTTCTGCGCAAATGACTGCGCCCATCTTTGTACTGAATTCTCTCAGTGGCAATGTCAGTGTGATAGACCCGGTGACCTGGACCGAGACTCAGCGCATCCCCACTGGCAAAGAGCCGCACCACATATACATGACCCCCGATGAGAAATCAGTCATCGTGGCCAATGCCCTGAGCGATTCGCTCACCTTCATTGACCCCCGAACTGCGGTGGTGCAGCGAACCCTCACGGGCATTCTGGACCCCTACCAGCTGCGCTTTTCCCCCGACATGAAATGGTTTGTTACCGCTGCCAACCGCTTGGACCATGTGGACATTTACCGCTGGGATGGCCAGAGGCCAAGCTTGGTCAAGCGCATTGCAACCGGCAAGACCCCCAGTCACCTCTGGATCGACAGCAAAAGCACGACCGTCTGGGTCACCATGCAAGACAGTGACGAGTTGGTCACCATTGACCTGAACACGCAAACATTAAAGAGTCGGGTCCCCACAGGCCCCATGCCAGCCGATGTGTTTGGCACGCCCGATGACAAAACCTTGTTGGTTGGATTGACCGGGGGCGATGGGGTCGAGGTCTATGACTTGACTGGCCCTGTGCCGAAAATGATCAAAACCCTGATGACCGGTAAAGGCGCCCACGCGTTTCGTGCCCTGGGCGACCGACAGCATGTCTTTGTCAGCAACCGGGTGGCCAACACAGTCAGCCAGATCAACTACACCACTTTGCAAGTGGTGGCTGAGTTACCGGGTCCCTCGGGTCCTGACTGTATGGAAGTCAGCAAAGACGGTAAAACGCTCTTGTTGGCGTCACGTTGGTCCAAAAAGATGACCGTGGTAGACATCGCCAGCCGCAAAGTGGTGCGCCAAGTGCGTGTGGGCAAGTCCCCTCATGGGGTCTGGACGTTGGATCATGCGGGCCGCAACTGAGCTTCGGATTCCTTTGAAGGCGGTGGCGCTGAGCGCTGTGGCTTTTTGCTTAAGTGCAGCCGCGCAAACGCCACAAGCTCCAAAAGCCCCTTGCAAAAATCCGGTTTACCTGACTTTTGATACCGGCCATATGGGCGTAGCCCCTTTGATTGCTGAAGTACTTCAGCGGCAGCAGGTTCAGGTGACCTTCTTTGCTGCCCACGAAAAAACCCAACAAGGGGATGGCTCACTGGGGGAGCACTGGGCACCTTGGTGGAAAGCGCGAGCCGCTGAGGGCCATGCTTTTGCTTCGCACACTTGGGACCATGCCTATTGGCGGGCTGACCTGAACGAGGGTGATGTCCAAAGATTCCGTATCCAACCCAGTTCGGGTGAGCAGTCGGGCAAGAGCTTGGTCTGGACTGCCAAAGACTATTGCCAAAACTTGCAGCAAGCTGCGCGTCGGCTGCAAGATTTGACGGGGCAGAGCCCATTGCCCTTGTTTCGCGCCCCTGGGGGCAAAACTTCGGCTAAATTAGTAGCCGCTGCGCGGCAATGCGGCTTTGCCCATGTGGGCTGGGCGGATGCCGGTTTTTTGGGTGACGAATTGCCCAGTGAACCCTATACCAACGCAAAACTCCTGAGTAAGGCGCTCAAAAATATCCGTGAAGGGGATATTTTGGTGGCGCATTTGGGCATCTGGTCGCGTAAGGACCCTTGGGCACCCGTGGTTTTGGAGCCCTTGATCGTCGGCTTGAAAGCCCGTGGTTTGTGCTTTGCCACCCTGCGTGAGCACCCTGAGTACCGTGCATGGATACGTCAACACCCTTTGAATTTATCGGTTTTGACAGTTTCTGGAAAATAAACAGATGAACTTTTTGCTGGACAGTTTTGCCTGGTTGCAAGAGTCTCTTTACGAAGGGGTGGTTCAGCCTATTGCCTTTGCAGCAGGCCAGGGTCATTTGCTCGAAAAAGCCTACGAAGGCACGGGTTGGTTGGTGGTGGGCCTGCTTCAGATTGCTGTGCTTCTGGTCGTGATCGAGCCGCTTCAGCGTCAATGGCCGGTTGAGGCTCAGCCAGACCGACAAGCGGTGCGTGTGGATGTGCTTTACACCCTGATTCACCGTCTGGGTTTGTTCAAGCTGGTCATGTTTTTTACGCTGGATGCCGCCTTTGAACAAGGCTGGGGTTGGCTGCGCAGCATGGGGTGGCCTACGCTGCATTTGGACGCTTTGTGGCCCGGTGTGACCGATCTCGCATTGGTGAGTTTTTTCATTTATCTGGTGGTTTTCGACTTCGTACATTACTGGGTGCACCGCGCTCAGCACCAGTCAGACACCTGGTGGGCGCTGCATTCGCTGCACCATTCGCAGCGCAACATGAACATGTGGACCGACAACCGCAACCACCTGCTCGACGACATCTTGACCAGTTTGTTATTGTCGATCGTGGCCGTATTGATTGGGGTTGGACCTGGGCAGTTTGTGGCTCTGGTGGCCCTCAGCCAATTGAGTGAAAGCTTTCAGCACGCCAATGTGCGCATCTGGTTCGGCCGCGTTGGTGATCGCCTTTGGATCAGCCCGCGCTTTCACCGACGTCATCACAGTGTTGGTATTGGCCATGAATCGATTCGCAACGGGCAAACGGTGCTGGGCGGTTGCAACTTCGGTGTGCTTTTGCCCTGGTGGGACATGCTTTTTGGCACGGCAGACTTTAGCTTGCGCTACGAACCGACGGGCGTGCGGGATCAGTTGGCGTTGGGCCGCGACTACGGCAAGGGTTTCTGGGCCCAACAGTGGCAAGGCCTTTTGCGCTTGGCTGGGCGAGCCTGAACAGGGCGATGCCAGCGGCCAGAAGTTCGACTGTTAAGCTTCGATCATGAAACTTTTGGCAGATTCTTTTTGGCGTGCTTCCTTGTATTGCCTGTATCCCCGCGTGATCGGCTTGTCTTTTTTGCCCTTGGTGGTGATCGTGGCACTGTCATGGCTGTTGGGCTACCTGTATTGGGATTCATCCCTCACTTGGGTGCGGGCGTGGTTGGACGCCTCCAGTTGGCTGGCTGTGGTCTGGGGCTGGCTTGAGGGTATTGGACTGGCCAATCTCAAAACCGTCGTGGCGCCTTTGTTGGTTATTTTTACCGTCACGCCCATCGTGGTGGTGGCCTCGTTGTTGGCGGTTTCGTTTCTGATGACCCCTTCGCTCACCCGGTTGGTCGCCGACCGTCGCTTTGCGGACCTCCAGCGCAAGCAAGGGGGTGGTTTGCTGCTGGGTTTATGGTGGACTTTTTCGTCCTTATTGTTGGCTTTTGGGGCTCTGTTGTTGACCTTGCCCATGTGGTTGGTCCCGCCCCTGGCCATGTTGTTGCCTGCGCTGATCTGGGGCTGGCTGACTTACCGCGTCATGGCATTTGATGTGTTGGCCGAGTTCGCCAGCGCTGACGAACGGCACACCTTGATGGCGCGTCACCGCATAAGCCTGTTGGGCATGGGTGTGGCCACCGGGCTCATGGGCGCAGCGCCCAGCTTGGTTTGGGCCTCGGGGGCCTTGTTTGCCGCAGCATTTGTCATTCTGATACCGATAGCGATCTGGATTTACACCCTGGTTTTTACCTTTTCATCGCTATGGTTTGCCCATTTCGCTTTATCGGCTTTACAGGCTCTGCGCCTCGAAGGTCAGCACGTTGTTGCGGAAGAGGTGCTGCCCAAAGAGGCCGGTTCTTCTTATGCTGCCGCACGGTTGGGCTCGGGGCCGATGGGGTCTTCGGACGACGTGACCGACATTGAGCCCAGGCGCAATCACTGATCTTTTTGCTGAAAGTTTTCAACATGACCCCCTCATTTGGCCTGATCATCATTGGCGACGAAATCATGTCGGGCAAGCGATCCGACAAACACATGCCCAAAGTCATTGAGTTGCTCACTGCACGAGGCTTGAACCTGACTTGGGCCGAATATGTGGGCGATTCGCCAGAGCGCATCACGGCCACGCTGAAACGGGCCTTTGAATCGGCCGATGTGGTGTTCAGTTGTGGCGGCATCGGGGCCACCCCGGACGACCACACCCGTCAATGTGCCGCGCGCGCCTTGAGCGTGCCCCTTGTTTTGCACCCAGAAGCCAAGTTGTTGATACAAGAACGCATGCAAGACACGGCCAAAGAGCAAGGCGTGGCTTATGAGCCGGATCGCCCCGATAACGTGCACCGTTTGAACATGGGCGTCTTCCCGCAGGGGGCCGCCATCATTCGCAATCCGTACAACAAAATTCCAGGCTTCAGTTGCCTGGGTTCGGGCGGTGGCGTGGTGCATTTTGTGCCCGGTTTTCCCGTGATGGCATGGCCCATGATCGAGTCGGTTCTGGACGCGCAGTACAGCGCTCACTTCCGCAAAAATGCCTACGTAGAAAAATCTGTGATTATTTTCGGCGCCATGGAGGCCACCCTGACCCCGCTGATGGAGTCCATAGAAGCCCAACATCCGGGCGTTAAAGTGTTTAGCCTGCCCAGTGTGGACCATCCGCAATGGGGGCGGCATATTGAATTGGGTGTCAAAGGTGAACCAGAACCTGCCGAACTTGCCTATGTGGACCTGCGCAAAGGCTTGACAGCGTTTGCATTGGAATATGGCCCTGAAATGGTGCGTTGATTTTTATTGCACTAAATTGGTGCTTTATTGTATTATTTTGGTGCACGCAAAAATGTGATCCTGAAATTCCTGGCCCCTTGAAACCCAAATTGACTCTCCGTGAGACATAAGAAATCAGTGACAACAAGACTTCAATTTGGTTTTTTTAAGTCTCAAGGGGTGAATGGGCTTGGCGCAAGGCACAATAACGGGCTGTTCAGGCGGCTCAATTTGCCCCAAGTTGGCACAGAAACTGCAAGACCTGTTCGTACACTTTTTAACCCCTTTCCATTCAGGAGAATTTGATGGCCAAGACCGTCGCAGACGTGATGAAGATGGTGAAAGAGAACGAAGTCAAGTTTGTTGACTTCCGTTTCACCGATACCCGTGGCAAATGGCAGCACATCACTGCGCCCGTGTCGCAGTTCAGTGAAAGCAAGTTCGAAGAAGGTCAAGCCTTCGACGGTTCCTCTATCGCTGGCTGGAAGGGCATCGAAGCTTCTGACATGTTGTTGATCCCAGATCCCAACAGCGCCATCATTGACCCCTTCTTCGAAGAAGTCACCTTGGTGATGATCTGTGACGTGATCGAGCCCACCGACGGCAAAGCCTACGAGCGTGACCCACGTTCCATCGCCAAGCGCGCCGAGACTTACCTCAAGCAATCGGGCCTGGGCGACACCGCTTACTTCGGTCCCGAGCCAGAATTCTTCTTGTTCGATGACGTGCGCTGGAGCACCGAACCCAACAACACTTTCTACGCCATCGACGAAGCCGAAGCCCCATGGAACAGCGGCACCAAGATGGACAACGGCAACAGCGGTCACCGCAACCGCGTCAAAGGGGGTTACTTCCCAGTGCCCCCAGTGGACAGCACGCACGACATGCGCAGCGAAATGTCCCTGATCCTCGAATCCGTGGGTATCCCGGTTGAAGTGCACCACCACGAAGTGGCTGGCGCTGGTCAGTGCGAAATCGGCACCCGTTTCTCCACTTTGGTTGAGCGCGCCGACTGGACCTTGCTGCAAAAGTACGTGATCCACAACGTGGCCAACGCTTACGGCAAAACCGCTACCTTCATGCCCAAGCCTTACGCTGGCGACAACGGTTCCGGTATGCACGTTCACCAGTCCATCTGGAAAGACGGCAAAAACTTGTTCGCAGGCAACGGCTACGCTGGTTTGTCCGAGTTTGCTCTGTACTACATTGGCGGCATCATCAAGCACGCTCGTGCCCTCAACGCCATCACCAACCCAGGCACCAACAGCTACAAGCGTTTGGTTCCACACTACGAAGCTCCGGTCAAATTGGCTTATTCGGCCAAAAACCGCTCGGCATCGATCCGTATCCCCAACGT
>CAMDXR010000184.1 GCA_945877725.1 Limnohabitans sp. Rim8 | reverse complement strand
CCGACGATTTTGGCAACTCGCAGGTGCCTCTTTACGTGCTGAACATCACCTACCCGTTGGTAGACGAAGAGTTCAAGGGGTTTTGTGCAAGCAAGCGCGGCATGTTGGTCGTAGAAGAAGGCCAGCCCGACTTCATCGAGCAAAACATCCACAGCATCCTGCACAAGGCGGGCCTGAACACGCAGGTCCACGGCAAAGACTTGTTGCCCATGGGCGGCGAATACACAGGTGGTGTGTTGCTCAAAGGGGTTCGGGCGTTCGTCGAGAAATATGCACCGCACCTGTTGACTGCTCCGGTTGTGGCAGCCAAAGCGGGCAACAGCTTGGCGATCAGTGAAGCGGTGGCCCAAGTGCATCCACGTCCACCCTCTTTTTGCACAGGTTGCCCAGAACGGCCGATTTTCACGGCCATCAAGATGATCGAAAAAGAGCTGGGCCAGCACCATGTGAGCTGCGACATCGGCTGCCATCTGTTTTCGATTCTGCCGCCCTTCAACATCGGTGCCACCACCATGGGCTATGGCCTAGGCTGGGCGGGTGCATCGGCTTTCAACACCAACGAGACCAGCAAGCGCACCGTCTCCATCATGGGCGATGGGGGTTTCTGGCACAACGGCCTGACCAGTGGCGTGGGCAACGCGGTGTTCAACCAGTCGGACAACTTGTTGCTGTTGGTGGACAACGGTTACTCAGCGGCCACGGGCGGGCAGGATGTGCTGTCGTCCAAGGCCATCAACCCGATCCGCAACACCAACAACCCGATTGAAAAGGCCGTGCGCGGCGTGGGCGTCGAGTGGGTCAAAACCGTGAGCAACACCTACAGCCTAGAGCAAATGCGCCAGGCTTTACGCGAGGCCCTGACCACCCGGAAAAAAGGCCCCAAAGTCATCGTGGCGCAAAGCGAATGCATGCTCAACCGCCAGCGCCGCGTTAAGCCGCTGATTCGGCAACGCATACAAAGCGGCGAACGCGTGGTGCGCGAGCGCTTTGGCATCGACCCCGACACCTGCACGGGTGACCACTCGTGCATTCGCTTGTCAGGCTGCCCCTCGCTCAGCATCAAGACCAACCCCGATCCTCTGCGCCAAGACCCGGTCGCGGCTGTGGCCGACAGTTGTGTGGGCTGCGGCTTGTGTGGCGAAGTGGCCCACGCTGCGGTGCTGTGCCCTTCGTTTTACCGGGCCGAGATCATCAACAACCCCAGCGCTTGGGACCGGTTTAAACAAGGCCTGCGCCAACGCGTGATTGGTTGGCTGCAAAACCGCATTGAGCGCCGTCTGGAGGGCATTGCCGCATGAGCGACGCAAAACCATCCCAAGGCCTCATCAGCCTGGCGATTTTGGCCATGGGCGGTGAAGGCGGCGGTGTGCTGGCCGATTGGTTGGTGGACCTGGCCGAGCACAACGGCCATTGGGCGCAGACCACCTCGGTGCCGGGCGTGGCGCAACGCACCGGGGCCACGGTTTACTACATAGAGATGTACCCCAAGGCGGCCACACCCACAGGGCAAATGCCGGTGATGGCGCTCAGCCCCTTCCCCGGCGAAGTCGACATCGTGCTGGCTTCAGAGCTGATGGAGGCGGGCCGCGCCCTGCAACGCGGCTTGGTCGATGCCCACAAAACCACCTTCATTGCCTCTTCGCACCGGGTTTATTCCATGACCGAGCGCACCGCCATGGGCGACGGGCGGGTGGACGAGGCCAAGTTGCTGGCGGGTGCGCGGGCGGCAGCGCAGCAGTTCATCAGCGCCGATTTTTCTAAGCTGGCCGAGCAGGCGGGCAGCCTGATCGCACCGGCTTTGTATGGCGCTTTGGCGGCCAGCGGCAGGCTGCCATTCAACCGGGCGCAATTTGAGGCCACCATTGAGCGCAGCGGCGTGGGTGTCAAAACCAGCCTGAAGGCTTTTGCGGCCGGGTTTGATGCTGCCCTGCAAATGTTGCAGCCCAGTTCAAGCGCCCATTCCAGTTCGCATCCCAGTGCCCATAATGCAGCGCCATCCGACCCAGCCACCACGCCTCTGCACCAAGCCGTGGGCCCCAAGCTGCGGGCTCTGGCGCAAAGTATCGAAGCAGTGTTTGCGCCTTCAACACACGACATCATTGCTTCGGGTTTGACGCGTCTGGCCGACTACCAAGATGTGGGTTACGCCACGCTGTACGCCCAACGCTTGCAAAACATGGCGCAAGCACTGAAGTCGGCGGCGGTGGCCCCCGCCTTGGCCGATGAAATTTTGCGCGAGGGCGGCAGGCACTTGGCGTTGTGGATGTCTTACGAAGACACGGTGCGTGTGGCCGACCTGAAAACACGCCGCAGCCGTTTTGAGCGCGTCAGCCAAGAGGTGAGCTTGACCTCCAGCCAGTTGATCGACATTCACGAATTCATGAAACCGCGCCTAGAAGAAATAGCTGACACGCTGCCTGCGGGTCTGGGGCGGTGGTTGCTGGGGTCTGCAACCGCACGCGCCATCGTGGGCCGCTTCACGAAAAATGGGCGGGTGGTGCAAACCAGTTCTTTACGAGGCTTTTTGTTGTTGTATTTTGTGGCCTCCTTGCGGCGCATTCGGCCCGTGTCTTTGCGCTACGCAACCGAGCAACAGCGCATCACGGCTTGGTGGACGCAAACCATGGCCTTGTTGCCACAGCACGCCGATTTGGCCCTGGAGGTGCTGCGTGCCCAGCAACTGGTCAAAGGCTATGGCGACACCCATGCCCGAGGCTGGCGGCATTTTGAAAAACTGATGGCCGCTTTGCCGCGACTGCAACAGTTGCCCGATGCGGCCAACCGGTTGAGCGCCTTGCGCAAAGCCGCTTTGGCAGACGACACCAGCCAAGCACTCGAACAAGCTGTGCAGCAGCTGGTTCCCGCTTGAAATTCGCCTAATGATGCGCACGACGCCATTCAAGTTCCCCATCGACCCCCAACCACAAAAGGAGACTAGCCCATGAAACGACGTTTACTCACCCAGGCCACGGCACTGGTTTTGGCGCTTGGCGCAACTTCGGCCACGCTGGCCCAAGAGGTCACTTTGCGCTTGATCAGTGGCTTTGCCGAAAACGGCATTTACGTACAGCGACTGCAACCCTGGATCAACAAGGTCAACGCCGAAGGCAAGGGGGTGTTGCAGATCAACTTCATTGGCGGTCCACGCGCGATCCCTTCTTTTGAGTTGGGCAATGCGGTCAAGACTGGCGTGGTCGACATGGCCCTGAACACGGGCGCGTTTTATACCAACGTGATGCCCGAGGCCGACTTCTTGAAGCTGACGCAGATTCCGGTGGCCGAGCAACGCAAAAACGGTGCGTTCGATGCGATCAACAAAGTCTGGAACGAAAAAGGCAACATGCAGTACCTGGGCCGCATGGTGGAAAACCAGCCTTTTCACATTTACACCAACAAGAAGGTCGACAAGCCTGATCTGACGGGACAAAAAATCCGCATCACCCCTGTTTACCGTGACTTTTTTCAGTCCCTCAACGCCAGCGTGATCACCACGCCTCCGGGCGAGGTCTACACCGCTCTGGAGCGCGGTGTGGTGGACGGTTATGGCTGGCCGATTGGCGGCATTTTTGACCTCAACTGGCACGAAAAAACCAAGTTCCGCATCGACCCCGGCTTCTACGATGCCGAGGTTTCACTGATCATGAACTTGCCTGCCTACAAAAAGCTCACGGATACGCAGCGCAACTACCTGCAAAAGCAACTGCTGGCGCTGGAGGCCGAGAACACCTTCTGGGGTCGCTACGCCACCGAAGAAATTGCGCGCCAAGAAAAAGCGGGCATTCAGACCATCACTTTTGATGCCGCCACCAGCAAAGCCTTCCGCGACAAAGCCTACGACGTCGGCTGGGCGGGTGCGGCCAAGCAAAGCCCTGAAGTGGCTGCACGGTTCAAGGCGCTGTTCTCCAAATGATGGAAGCCCTGTCTGCGCGGTTTGGTCGGGGCATTGCCGCGCTGGCTTTTTTGGGCTGCCTGCTGCTGCTGGCCATGATGCTCATCATCGTGGCCGATGTGGCGCTGCGCAACTTCGCTATTCCGGGTGGCCCGCAAGGGCTGTCCTGGAGCAACGAAGTGTCTGAACTGATGCTGTACCTGATCACCATGTGCGTGGCACCCTGGCTGTTGCGCCAGGGTCAGCACATCCGGGTGGACATTTTTTTGCAGGCCATTCCGCCTCGAACAGCCTGGGCTCTGGAATGGGTAGCCGATGTGCTGGGCTTGCTGTGCTGCTTGGTGCTGGCTTGGTATGGCGCACAAGCGACTTGGGCCAGTTACGCCGCAGGCTCGCTCAGCATCAAGACCCTGGTCACCCCTGAATGGTGGTCTCTTGCGCCTTTGCCGATGGTGTTTGTGCTGCTGTCCATCGAGATGGTGTTTCGCATGCACCGCCTGTACCACGCCGAGCGCGGACCGCGCCAAGATGCCGTGAGCGCCGCATGAGTTTGTTCAGTTTGTTGTCGCCCTTGTCCTCCTCTGGAGTCTGCACATGAGCAGTTGGCAAATCGCAGCCTGGTTGATGTTGGGCGGCTCTACCCTTCTGTTGTTCATGGGCATGCCGGTCGCCCTGACCTTTCTGGGCGTCAACATCATTGGGGCTGTGCTGTATATGGGCGGCGAGCCCGGTTTGGTGCAGTTGGTGCGCAACAGTGTGAGTTCGGTCACGGCGTTTGCGCTGACGCCGATACCGCTGTTTGTTTTGATGGGCGAAATTTTGTTTCACACTGGCCTGGCCCTGAAGGTGATTGAGGGGGTGGAGCGCTTGATCGTCCGCGTCCCGGGCCGTTTGGCCGTGGTCGCGGTGGTGGCAGGTACGGTGTTTTCAGCCATTTCGGGCTCGACCATTGCCACCACGGCCATGCTGGGCTCGCTCATGCTGCCCGTGATGCTGGCGCGCGGGTACCACCCCACCATTGCCACGGGACCGATCATGGCCATCGGGGCCGTGGACATGCTGATTCCGCCTTCGGCCCTGACAGTTTTGCTGGGTTCGTTGTCGGGTATCTCTATCTCTAAATTGCTGCTGGGCGGCATCATGCCCGGCATTTTGCTGTCGGTGGCGTTTGTGGCTTGGATCATCGTGCGGGTGCGCATCAGCCCGCATCTGGCCCCAACCGAGACCGATGCCGTGCAACACCACGGCTGGGCCCGCTGGCATTTGTTGTTTGCTTATGTCTTGCCCACCTTGTCGATTTTTGGCGTGGTGGTGGGCGCACTGGCGGCAGGCTGGGCCACCCCCACCGAGTGCGCTGCGCTTGGGGCCTTTGCCACCATGCTTTTGGCAGCGCTTTACCGTGCCCTGAAATGGGAAGCAGTGGTCAAAGCCCTTAAAGGGACGGCGGGCATCTCGGGCATGATTTTGTTCATCATTTTGGGGGCCACCACCTTCGCTCAGATTTTGTCTTTCTCAGGCGCAAGCTCGGGTTTGGTTCAGTTCATTACCAGCCATGGCCTGTCGGCCAACCAGATTCTGGTGGGCATGATGCTGCTGCTGATTTTCTTGGGCATCTTTGTGGATCAGGTCAGCATGATGATGATCACGCTGCCGATCTTCATGCCCATCGTGAACACGCTGGGCATTGATCCGGTGTGGTTTGGCGTGCTGTTCTTGATCTGCATGCAACTGGGCCTGCTGCTGCCCCCACATGGCTTGCTGCTCATGACCATGCGCGGTGTGGCCCCGCCTTCTGTCACCATGGGCCAGATTTTTTTGGCCGTAACACCTTATGTGGTGATGAGTTTGCTGCTGTTGACCGCCGTGTTCATGGTGCCCGGCATCGCCACTTGGTTGCCGGGGTGGATGGCTTAATCCAGGTCCTGCAAATCAAGCCCTAGCGCCTTGGCCGCCCGCAGCTTGTCTTTTTTACTCAGCCGTGTCCCCTTGATGCCCCCGTTGCCAGGGGACGGTGGTGGCGGGGTCTCGGTTTGTTCAAAACCCGGGATCTGCTCCAGCGGTAACTCGAGGCTTTCGCGTTTTTGAATCAGTTGCCAGTGCGCCAACGCGGCGGCGGTCACAAAGCTCACGGCATCGCCATGCGCTCCGGCCCGGCCCGTGCGGCCGATGCGGTGGGTGTAGTCGGTGGCCGAGCGTGGCAGGTCGTAGTTGACCACCACGGGCAACAGGGCAATGTCGATGCCGCGTGAGGCCAGATCGGTGGTGACCACCACATCCCAGCGGCCTTCTTTGAATTCATGCAGCACTTCTTGCCGGGCGCCTTGGCTCATCTCGCCATGGAAAGGTGTGGCAAAAACGCCCGCTTTGTAGAGCTTGCCCGCCACATGCTCGCAGGCGTAGCGGGTGGCCACAAACACCAGCACACGTTTCCAGCCGTTTTGGGTGATCAGGTGGCGCAGCAAGGCGGTGCGACTTTTCTCGTCCACCGCAATGGCGCGCTGGGTAATGTCGGGTTTGTGGCCTTCAAAAGCTTCCACCGTGATGCGCACCGGATCGCGCAATAACTTAGACGCCAGGGCTTCGACTTCTGGGGCAAACGTGGCCGAAAACAGCAAG
>CAMDXR010000183.1 GCA_945877725.1 Limnohabitans sp. Rim8 | reverse complement strand
AGATAACGCTCAAAAGCCACATCAATGCCTGTTGCCAACTCCGGCTTCAGGTCAGGATTGCCTGTGCGATCAGGCTGAGTCCAGCTGTTTTCGCCTAAAGAAGGCACGTATCGTGCAACCAGGTTGTAAAGGGTGGGTGTCTTGTAGCTGCGGGTCAAACTCATGCGTATCTGGTCGCGCTTTTGCGGATCGGGTTTCCAGACTGCATGCAGCAAAGGTGTCCAAACCGCGCTTTCATTGCGTTTGAGAACATCATTGAGAGCGCCTTGGGTCAAAATATTTTCGTAGCGCAACCCCCCATAAGCAGACCAATGGTTATTGATCTTGAATTCGTCCTGCGTATAGGCCGCCCAACGCCGCGTTTTGGCATTCAAATCTCCACCGTCTTCCAAGTTGGCAGCATTGCCCTTTTCATCCCGACGCACCTGCTCTAACTCCATTCCGCTCACAATCTGATGACCGTTGTCCAGCGAACGTGTCCATTTGCCGTTCAGACTCGTGGTTTTGTCGACGAAATTTTGAGTCTCAAAACCGTTGCGCAAAAGAGCTTGTCCGGTGCCGCTCAGCGCTCCGGATGCGCCCGTTTGGTCCATTCGGTAGTCGTACCTGGATTCACCAAGACCAAAGCGCACCTCCAGCCGGTCATCGGCTGACAAGCGTGTAGCCCATTGACCATTGAGTCTGCCCATCTTGAAATTGCTGCGGGTGATCGATTGCGCGCTGTCGCTCACAAAAGGACTTTCAAGGGTGGTGACCTGGGCATTCGACTGGTTGCGCCAGTCGGAAACGATCACAAAAGGCATCAAGGTGAGACTTCTTCCTTGCTCACCTTTCCACTGCAAGCGGGCATTTGCATGAATCGCCTGACGATGCCCCTCGCTGTTGTTTTGCCGTACACGGTCTGTGTTTTGCGAAGATTCTGTAACCGTGAAACTGTCATCCGCCCGGCGGTTGTCGGTCAAAGAAAGGGTCACGGTTCCGATCAAGGGCTCGGTTTTGAGGTTTCGCACCCAGTTCAACTGGTTGGATCCTTGCCCGTGCTCTTGGCTGCGCGTGAGTTTCAAGTCGTCCGGATTGGCTTTTTGACCCTCGCGGAGCACGATATTGATGGTGCCTGCAATGGCTCGCGCGCCAGTTTCGGCAGTGGGGGCACGCAAAATCTCGATTCGTTCAACTTGCTCGGGCGTGAGGGAATCCACCGAAAAACCGGGGGGCATGCGCTCACCATCAAGCAAAATCTGGGTGTAACCGCCGCCCAAACCACGCATCCGAATCCCGCCACCCCGGCCCGGCGCACCTTGCACGGTCACGCCAGGCAGACGCTTGAGGACTTCGCCCAAAGTTGCATCACCCTGCTTTTCGATCTCTTCACGGCCGATGACAATTTTGGAAGCGCTGGACTCTCTTCTGGCTTCGGTGTCATTGTTTCGGTTGCTGCGGATTTCGATTTGGCCCATATCTGTCGCTGCGGGCGATGGGACAGGGGTTTGCGCGGCCAATTCACCAGAGGCCAAGAGAACGCCAACGGCCGAAAAAGCGCGGCAGCACTGAGAAGTAAAAAACCGCCCTTTTAGCGAGAAAAGGGCCGGAAAATTGAAGAGTTTGAAGCCAATGTCATCCATAGGCCGATTTTGACAGCCTCATGAGAAACCAGTTTGAAGCCCAAGTAAAGACCGGGCGTCCAACCAGAGTTCACTCACCCGACTTGAAGAGAGCAGCCACCTTGCGTTTGGGCTTGATGTTGGCAGATATGGAGGAACGCGCCGTTTTGGGTACCGATGCTTCCCAGCTGGGCGATGCATCGGCGGCACTTGGCTCGTAAGGTTTTTCAAAAAACGGATCGCGGGTTATCGGTGCCGGCCTGAAGCCACCCCGGCGCTCACGGGGTGAGTCAAGTACATCGCGCGGGTCGTGGTCTTCGCGGCGACGGCCTTCAAAAGCGCGGGCACGGGGGCGATCTTCAGCACGAGAACCCCATTTTTCGGGTACGGGGCCCACCGGACGCTCAGACTCAAGTTGCAGGGTTTCAACTTCGAGTTTTTTCTTGATCAGCTTCTCAATATCCGACACCAAACGTGTATCGGACGGGCTCACCAGGGTCACCGCCAAACCGGAAGCTCCGGCTCGGCCCGTGCGGCCAATGCGGTGAACATAGTCTTCGGCGTTGAAGGGGACGTCAAAGTTGAACACCGCTGGCACATCCTTGATGTCCAGACCGCGTGCAGCCACATCGGTGCAAACCAACAAATCGACTTCGCCTTGTTTGAAGGCTTCCAAGGCTTTCAAGCGCTCGTCCTGACTTTTGTCGCCGTGCAAAGCCGCCGTTCGCAAACCTTCGCGCTCCAGTGAGCGTGCCAATCGGCCGCAACCGAGTTTGCTGTTCACAAAGATGAAAGCCTGCTTGATGCCCCGGTCGGTCAGTACCTTGCGGATCACCCGGCGCTTGTCATCGTCTTGGGCAGCATAAAAGCGTTGCTCAACCGTAGAAGCGGTTTCATTGGGTCGAGCCACCTCAATGGTGATCGGATTCTGCAAATAACTGTTGGCCAGACGCTTGATCTCGGGCGAAAAGGTGGCCGAAAACAACAACGTGGTGCGTTGCTTGGGCAAATAGCTCAAAATTCGCTGCAAATCGGGCAAAAAGCCAATATCGAGCATGCGGTCGGCTTCGTCGAGCACCACATATTCAACCTGGTTGAGCACCGCATTTTTGGCCTCAATGTGGTCCAGCAAACGCCCCGGTGTGGCCACCAAGACTTCCACCCCCCTTTTCAGCTCCAGGGTCTGGGGCTTCATGTCCATGCCACCAAACACCACGGCGCTGCGCAACTGGGTGTATTTGGCGTACAACTTGATCTGTTGGGCCACTTGGTCCGCCAGCTCGCGGGTAGGCAGCAGCACCAAGGCCCGCACAGGGTGGCGGGCAGGCGAGGTAGAGGGGTTTTCGTGCTTGAGCAGGCGTTGCAGCAAAGGCAGCGAAAAAGCGGCCGTTTTACCCGTGCCGGTTTGGGCTGCCCCCATAACATCCTGGCCTGTCAACACCACCGGAATGGCTTGGGCCTGAATGGGGGTCATGGATTCGTAGCCCATTTCGGCTACGGCTCGTGCCAGCGTGGGCGCCAGCGATAAATTTGAAAAAGAGTCGGTCATTAACCCGGTATTGTCGCATTTTGGGCAAGTACTGCCCAAATTCACGTTTTTGGCAATGTCACACCCACTTGGCCTTGGTATTTGCCACCCCGGTCTTTGTAACTGGTTTCACAAACCTCATCGCTTTCGAGAAACAAGACCTGGGCACACCCTTCTCCCGCATATATTTTGGCGGGAAGCGGCGTGGTGTTGCTGAATTCAAGCGTCACATAGCCTTCCCATTCGGGCTCAAAAGGCGTGACATTGACAATGATGCCGCAGCGCGCATAGGTGCTCTTACCCAAGCAAATGGTCAATACATTGCGGGGAATTCGGAAATATTCCACGGTGCGTGCCAAAGCAAAACTGTTTGGCGGAATGATGCAAACATCGCCCTCAATGTCGACAAAACTCTTTTCATCAAAGTTTTTGGGGTCCACCACAGTGCTGTAAATGTTGGTGAACACCTTGAACTCGGGGGCGCAACGAATGTCGTAGCCGTAGCTGCTGGTGCCGTAACTGACGATTTTTTGACCTGCGGCGTTCAGTCGAACCTGACCCGGCTCAAACGGCTCAATCATGCCGTGCTGCTCTGCCATCCGCCTAATCCATTTGTCGCTCTTGATACTCATGCCGGTTTCTCCATCTAGGCCGCATTGTAGAGCGGCTGAATTCACGACAGATCACCCAAAAAACAAGCCCCTGCCGACTTGGCTACACAAAAGAATCCAGCATTTGATCGACAAAACCTAGGGTTTTCTCTGAATCTTGATCCGTCATTTTGAGTTCTAATTAAGTCATATTTTGCATACGTATGCAATTTTTCAACGGGTCATTTAACTTCCGATTCTTGCAACCATGCACAACACGGCAACACACAACTTGCGGAAAAGCGTGACATCACACGATGTAGCTGAACTCGCGGGTGTGTCCCAGTCGGCTGTCAGTCGCAGCTTCACGCCAGGGGCCAGTGTGGCCGAAGCGACCCGGCTCAAGGTGTTGCAGGCTGCCAAGCGTTTGGGGTACCTCCCCAACCTGCATGCGCGCACCTTGATTACAGGGCGCACACGCATCGTGGGGGTGGTGCTGGCGCACCTTGACAACCTGTTTTACCCCCGCTTTTTGCAACTGTTGTCTGAACAATTGCAAACCCAAGGCATGCAGGTCATGTTGTTCATTGCCGAGGGACCAGGCAACGACGATCTGCTCGAGCACATGCTGCAATATCGTGTCGATGCCATCGTGCTGGCCGCCACATCGTTGTCGTCATCACTGGGGAAAGCTTGCCTGCAGGCAGGCATCCCTGTGGTGATGTTCAACCGCGTTTCGGCCCAATCCAGTGACCGGTCTTTTCACTCGGTCCGAACCGATCAAGAAGAGGGCGCGCGTCAAATTGCCCTGCATTTGATTGCGGGCGGGCACGAGCGCATTGCCTATGTCGCAGGCCACCTGGACGCATCAACCAACCAAGAACGCGAAAACGGCTTCCGCACCACACTGGCTGAACAAGGAAAAGCTGTGTTTGCTTATGGGGTTGGCAAATACGATGCCGCTACGGCGCAAGCTGTCGTGCGCTCTTGGTACCTAGACCGCGCCGGCCAACCGCGTCCGCTATCACTTTGCCCCGATGCCATCTTTGCGGCCGACGACCAAATGGCTCTGGCCATCATGGACACCTTGCGCGATGAACTGGGCTTGCGCGTGCCCGCCCAAGTATCTGTTGCAGGCTTTGACGATGTCCCTCAAGCCAGCGCTTCAGCTTATGGTCTGACCACATATGCACAACCCCTTGGCCCCATGGTGCAAGAGCTTGTGGAACTGCTGATGGCACAAATTGCCCAACGCAACGAACCCATGGCTTCGAATAAAAAAAATAAAGGGCACGCCACGGTGGTTCCCGGCCAACTGATTGTGCGAACTTCGACCCGCCAACCTATCTGATTTCCCCTTTTTTCAACTGTCAACACATCAACCCAAGGAGACAAGCATGTTAGAACGTCGTCAATGGATGCAATGGGCCAGCGCTTATGCACTGGGCACTTATGGCTTAGGAGCTCACGCTCAAAGTGCCATGCTCAAACCCGGCAAGCCTTTTGCAGGCCAAACCGTGAATGTGCTGAGTGTGGTGGCACCGCAGTTCAGCGCACACGAAGCCCGCTTGGCAGAGTTTGAAGCGCAAACGGGCATCAAAGTCAAATACCAATACGTGCCCTTTGCCAGCATGCGCGAAAAACTGACAGCCGAATTGGTGGCCAAGACGGATCAATACGATGTTCTGAGCGCCATGGACATTTGGGGCCCAAGTTTGTACAACTTGTTTGACCCGCTCAACGCGCGCCTGGCCGATAAAAAGATCGACATGCCAGCACGCTATCCCAACGCACACTTGCGCGCCGCCCGCGATGGCATGGGCAATGGCCCCAACTACATGGGCCTGCCCATTCGGGGACATGTGCAGTTGCTGTTTTATCGCAAAGACATCTTCAAGCAATTGGGGCTTAAGGCCCCCGAGACTTGGGACCAGATGGTCGAAGCGGGTAAAACCATTCAGTCCAAAACCGATCTTTCAGGTGTGGCCATGTATTACGGCAAAACCGGCGGTCAGAACCTGATGATCTGGTTCAACTACCTCTGGGGCATGGGGGCTGACCTGCTCGATGCAAAAGGGCAAGCCGCCTTCAACTCACCTCAGGCTGTGGCAGCCACGCAGCAGTACCTGGATGTCATGCTCAAGCACAAAGTAGCGCCCGCAGCCAGCGCCTCGTTCAACGAAACCGATGCCGTCAACTCAGTGGCTCAAGGAAAGAGCGCCATGGTGCCCGTGTGGTGGTGGCGTTATGCGGGCCTGACCGACCCAAAGACCTCGACACTCAAGCCCGAACAAATCGGTTTTACCTCATTGCCATCTATGCCGGGGCAAGCCAACACCACGTACACCAACACCTGGTTTTACGGGCTCAACCGCAACAGCACCAAAAAAGACGCGGCCATGGAATACCTGACTTGGCTGACCCAACCCGAAATCGAGCGCGATTTGCTGCTGGACCGCAGCAAAAACGAAGTGGTTGCCGTGCAAACCAGCAACCTCATCAATGGCGATGTGAATGTGCGCTTTGGCGGCATGCACGTTTCCGCTGCGCAAGCTCTCAAAGGGGCCAAGGGTGTGCCGCTGTTTGCGCAATGGCCTCAAATGTCCGACTTGCTCGAAGCCACCATCAATGAATTGGCTTCAGGCAAGGGCGATGTCAAGCAGGCCCTAGACAACGCGGCGCTCCGGGCGCGCCGCATTCTTCGCTAAAGGAGCACTATGCGCTGGCGAAACACCCCCGCTTGGGTTTGGCTCCTGACGCCTGCCTTGGTCTTTGTATTGGCCATGG
>CAMDXR010000182.1 GCA_945877725.1 Limnohabitans sp. Rim8 | reverse complement strand
CATTCGCGCACCATGGCACTGGTGGAGACGTTGCAGATGGTCAGGGTGTGGGTCATGCCCTGGCTTTGTGCATGGCGCAACGCGGCCAAGGTGTCGGCGGTCTCGCCGCTTTGGGTGATGGTGACGACCAGTGTTTTAGGGTTGGGCACCGATTCGCGGTAGCGGTATTCGCTGGCGATTTCCACCTGGCACGGCACTTTGGCAATGGCTTCGATCCAATATTTGGCTACGCAACCGCTGTAATAACTCGTTCCGCAGGCCAGGATCTGCACGTTGTCGATGGCCTTGAAGATCGAATATGCGCCGTCACCAAACAGCTCAGGCGTAATGCCTTCAACGCCTTCAAGCGTGTCGGCGATGGCACGGGGTTGCTCAAAGATCTCTTTTTGCATGTAGTGGCGGTAGGGGCCGAGTTCTGCCGCGCCACTGTGGGCATGAACGGTTTTCACGGCGCGAGTCACGGCCTGATGGTGGCGGTCGATGACCCAATATTTGCCCAGCTGGATGTCCACCACATCGCCTTCTTCAAGGTAAACGATCTGGTCGGTCACGCCCGCCAGGGCCATTGCGTCGCTGGCCAAAAAGGTTTCGCCTTGACCCACCCCCAAAATCAGCGGCGACCCAGCGCGGGCACCGATCACACGGTGGGGCTCGTCTTTGTGGAAAACGGCAATGGCATAGGCACCATGCAATTGGCGGATCGTGGCTTTGACTGCTTCGAAAATATCACCGTCGTAAAGGCTTTCGACCAAGTGGGCAATGACCTCGGTGTCGGTTTGACTGAGGAACACATAGCCCTTGGCTTGCAGGGCTGCGCGGAGTTCTTCGTAGTTTTCAATGATGCCGTTGTGCACCAAGGCCACCCGACCGGGCTTTTCAGGCGCCCCCCCCGCTTCATTGTGCGTTTTGGGGTCCGCCGTACCGTGGCTGAAATGGGGGTGGGCATTGTGCACGGCGGGTGCGCCGTGAGTGGCCCAACGGGTATGGGCTATGCCCGTGCCCCCCTCAATGTGGTCGTTCGTGACTTGCGCCATTAATTCGGCCACGCGGGAAGTGCTGCGAGCACGCTGCAAGCCCCCAGTCCCCCCGTTCAGACTGGCTGCGTGCACAGCAACGCCACATGAGTCATAACCTCGGTATTCCAGGCGTTGCAGCCCTTGCACGAGGATGGGAACAATGTTGCGGGTAGAAACGGCGCCGACGATGCCACACATGAGAGAAATCCTAACCGGAGTTTTTTAGAAGTGTTGCGATGTTAGGCCAGCCGTTACAAAATATCAGATCAATTTTTTTGATTTTTTGATTGATAATTTCATAATTTATCTCATAAGAAATTTAATTTCATTAAAATCATATTTATGGAATCAAATGAACTAGACGCCATCGACCTGCAACTGCTGGACAGTTTGCAACACGACGCCAGCCTGAGCAATGTGGCTTTGGCCGAAAAGGTGAACGTGTCGCCTCCGACTTGTCTCAGGCGTGTCAAGCGCCTAACCGAGGGCGGGTGGATCGAGCGGCAAATTGCCGTACTGAATGCAGACCAACTGAGCAATCGCTTGGGTCATGGCTTGACCGCACTGGTGGAGGTGTCACTGGACCGACAAGGCAGCGAACACCTGGATGCCTTTGAGGTTCGCGCCGTGGCCCACGACGCAGTTCAGCAATGTTGGCGCGTCTCACCGGGGCCGGACTTCATGCTGGTGGTGCAGGCCCGCGACATGCCCCACTATCTCAGCATCAGCCAAAATTTATTCACCCAAGATGCGAATGTGCGCAATGTCAAAGCGTTTTTCGCCACCAAACGCGCCAAACTCACCACCACTTGGCCTGTGTTGAAGTAGTTCAACCGCCCGCCTTATGTTCAGGCTTTTGGTGTTTTCTTGGGTCTGGCCCAGTTGGCGATGCTGATTTGCTTGCCGCGCGCCACGCTCAAAGCTCCGGGTTCGGTGCTTTTGGTCAGGGTGGAACCACCCCCTACAGTGCCGCCTGCGCCAATTGTGAGCGGGGCCACCAGCACACAGTTGCTGCCAATGTGCACATCGGCTTCGATGACGGTGCGGTGTTTGTTGGCCCCGTCGTAGTTGGCGGTGATGCTGCCCGCACCGAAGTTAACACGTTCGCCCACGGTGGCGTCGCCTAAATAAGCCAAATGATTGGCTTTGGCGCCTTTGGCCAGAGTGGCGTTTTTGACTTCGACAAAATTGCCAATATGCACCTCGGCCCCCAGCTGGGCGCCTGGTCGCAACCGAGCAAAAGGGCCGATCAAAGCCCCCTCGCCCACGTTGACCCCCAGTTTTTCGCCATCAATGTGGGTAAAGGGGTGGATCACCGCGCCTGCGGCAATGCTGCAATTGGCCAGCACACAGTGGGCGCCGATGTGCACGCCCTCGCCCAGGCTGACGCGGCCTTCAAAAATGCAATTCACGTCAATCTCGACATCTTGCGCGCAGTCCAGTTGGCCCCGCAGATCAAAACGGGCGGGGTCTTTTAAACGCACGCCTTGTTCCATTAATTGGTGCGCTTGGCGCAGCTGGTGGGCGCGCTCGAGTTCGGCCAGTTGCACCGGGCTGTTAATGCCTGCCACTTGCAAGGGGTCGGTAATCTGGTGCGCAACCACAGGCACGCCATCGGCCACGGCCAGCTTCACCACATCGGTCAGGTAGTACTCGCCCTGGACATTTTGGTTGTCAATGCGGGCCAGCCAGTTTTTTAACCAGCCTGCAGGGACGGCCATGATGCCGCTGTAGACCTCCTGAATCTGGCGCTGCGCATCCGTTGCATCCTTGTGCTCGACGATGGCTTGCACCGCACCACCCTGTCCCTGGCCACCCCGCACGATGCGGCCATAGCCTGTGGGGTCGGCAAAGGCAATGGTCAGCAGCGCCAGCTTGTCGCCACCGCATTGGGCGATCAGGGCTTGCAAGGTGTCGGCTTGGGTCAAGGGCACATCGCCCGACAAAATAACCACCACCCCATCATCGGCCAGGGCAGGAACGGCCTGCTGCACCGCGTGGCCCGTGCCCAATTGGGGTTCTTGCCGCACGCATTGCACGCTCAAGGCTTGACCGGGGGCCAACAACAAGGGCTCCACCTGGTCAGCACCGTGTCCGGTAATGACAACCGCCGAACGGGCCTGCAATTGCGCCGCCGTGTTGAGCACATGCTGCACCAAGGGCACACCCGCAAGACGCTGCAGCACTTTGGGCAGGCGGCTTTTCATGCGCGTGCCTTTGCCAGCCGCCATCACGACCACATCAATAGGAAACAGGTTTTGCAAACTCATGGAGATCCTTCACTTTCAAGCCCGAACCTGGGCTAAGCAGGTCATGGGGAGATTATCGCCAGACTCGGCGTCGTTCAGCCCCGCTTGAGCCGTCTCAAATTAAGGGCTTCAAAATGCGTGGACAATCACCAAAATTGTTATTTACTGTGTTCACTTGATCCCGATGAGGGTTCAAAACCCTGCGGAACTTGCAATGCGCTCACTCCCCTTGACTGCCGCCCTGATGGTCATGACTTGTCTTTTGGCCAGTTGTGGGGGTGGGGGCGACAGCAACCCCAAGCCATTGACTGAGGCGGCCTGTGATTCAGGGACCTTGTGGGGGGGCCTTCCGTCACTCAATGGAGTGGGCATTCCAAACAACAATATCTCAGGTATTGCGGTCACTTGGGACAACCAGACCTGTGCACTGCAAAGCGTGACATCCATCAGCTTAGATATTTGCCTGACGCATCCCACCCCTGCCGACTTAATATGGAAAATCACATCACCATCGTCCAGCAGCCCTGTAACGCTGAATGCGCCGACCAACTGGAACGCCACAGGAACAGCTTGCGACCCGGTCAATGGCGGAAGCGGCAAACGTCAACGCATTGATTTGTTGTCAACGGTCCAGGCCAATGTCACGACCCAAGGGCGCTGGACGCTCCATGTCAGCGACCCTGTCGGAGGTTCAGAAGGCAGCTTGGTAGATTGGCGTTTGCTGATTCAGGGGCTACGCTGATGATGCGCTGGCTGACCCTCACCCTGACTTTGCTGGTGCTGCAAGGCTGCAGCGCGATCAAACTGGGTTATCAACAATTGCCCACCTTGTCCTATTGGTGGCTGGACAGTGCCATTTCATTCAACGATGCCCAAAGTGACCGCGCCAAAGAGGCACTGAATCAGGTTTACCGCTGGCACCGCCAAGAAGAACTGCCCACTTATTTGGGCTTGCTGCAACTCGGCAGCGAACTCAGCCAAGGAAATGTTCAAGCCAGCCAAGTGTGCGAGGTCTGGACCGATGTACAAACCAAATTGGACAAGACGATGCGCATCGCGATTGCGCAAGCGGTGCCCGTGGTACAAATTTTGGGACCCGGCCAGTTCAGCCATCTGGCGCGTTACCAAGAGAAAAAGAACGAAGACTGGGACAAAGAATGGCTGCAAGGCAATGCCAACGATCGGCTGGAACGTCGCCTCGACAAGACTTTGGAGCGCTACCGCTCTTTTTATGGCGATTTGACTGGCGCGCAAGTTGCCTTGGTGAAAAGCCAATTAAGCCAGTCGCTTTGGACACCAGAATGGGGACGCCAAGAACGGCTGCGGCGTGAACAAGCCTTGCTGTCCACCCTGCGTCGCCTGTCGCAAACCAAGGCTCCAGCCGCGCAAGTAGAGGCTGAATTGTTTGAACTTTGGCAGCGCTGGTTCATGCCACCGGATGAAGCCGGTCGGAAAAGGGTGCAAAACATGGCCCGGCAAACCTGCGAAAACCTGGCCCTGCTGCACAACACCACCACGGCCGACCAGCGCCAACGGATCGCTCGCAGGCTACAGGCTTACGAACGAGATATCAGAGACCTGATCAAGCCCTGAGTTTGGTAATTGAAACAGCGCCGAAAGAACAGCGCCGAAAAAACAGCGCCAGATGAGTAGCACCTGAAAAGGCAGATCGCGGCAAGCTCAGCTTTGCAGGGCTTTCCACATTTCCATGTCACGCTCGGCGGTCCAGATGCGTGGGTTCTTGATGCCGCTGGCCTCGTCATACGCGCGGGTCACATCGAACGGCAGGCAATGCTCATAGATAAAGACATGGCCAAACACCGGGTCCATGCTCTTGCGGGTATGGGCCATGGCTGCCTTCAAGTCCATCTGCTCCGCCACCGCTTCTTTGCCCGCCTTGAAAAGCGTCTCGACCCAAAGCTTGGTGTAGTCCAGCGCCTTATTCACATTGGCATTGCCCTTCATGGCCTCGCCGCGACCGGGCACGATGAATTCCGCCTTCAAGTCGCGCAAGGCTTCCAGCGTGGCGGGCCATTCTTCGAGCTGCGCATCACCCGTGTAAACACCCGCTTCGTATTCAACCAAGTCGCCTGAAAACAGCACTTTTTCTTCTTCGACCCAAGCAATGGTGTCACCCCGGGTGTGGCCAGGGCCCGGATGCCAGATCTGCACCACCACGCCCCCCAGGTTGATGCTGAGCTTGCCAGGCACTTCTGCTTTTGTGGGGTCGCCACCACCGACCACCAAGGTGGGCCAGGTCAGACCGGGGATGCTGTCTGCGCCACGGAACAGGCGCGGAAAACGCTCCATCTCACTTTGCATGTCTTGCGCACCGCGCTCTTTAATGAGGCCCAGTGTGCCTTCGCTGGCAATGATCTCGGTGGCACCTTCGGCGGCATAAGCATAGGCACCCAGTACGCGTACAGCGTGGTAGTGGGTCAGCAGCACATATTTAATGGGCAAATCGCTGACGGTGCGAATCTTCTTAATCAAGTCTTGCGCCATGGCCGGGGTGGCCGTCGCGTCGCTCACCATGATGAAACGATCCCCAATGATCACGCCCGAATTGGGGTCACCTTCGGCGGTGTAAGCCCAGCAATGCGGGCTGAGTTGCTCAAAAGTAATCTTCTTTTCGCTCAGATCTGCCTGGCTGGCAAATGCTTTGGCAGGGGCTTTTTGTGAAGCTTTTGGTGAAGCTTTTGCTGAGGCTTTATGGGAGGCTTTGGACATTGGAAACTCTCTGGACAATGGAATTTGGATTTTACCTAAACGAAACGCATTACGCATTGTTGAATTTATTTGGCTTAACCCAGCCCTTTTTCAAGCATCGAAATCACTTCTTCTGCAAAGGCGGCATAACTGATGGGCCCCCCGGGGCGCAGCCAGGTAAAGGTCCAGTTGATCATGCCCAAAAGCATCATGGTCAGGGCAGTCTGGTTGGTGGGGGTCAGCCGGTCGGGATAGGCTCGCTTCATGAAACGGGTCATGGCGGCGACGATGTCTCGCTGACGGTTAAGCACCAATTCGCGTGGGGAGAGTCCCCCCGTGCTCACAGTCGGATCAGGCGCATCGCTTAAAAACTGGGTGTCGTTGAGCAAAGCAGCGTGCCGTGTGGCCGAAGTTTCATATTCCTGTAAAAACGCTCGAACCAACTCGTGTAAGGCGGCCCGGTCGTCCAGGTCTTTGCGCTGCGCGGTCGCCTCAGTCTGGGCAATCAAGGCCAACAGCCGTTGGGTATGACGGTCCAGCAAGTCAAACA
>CAMDXR010000181.1 GCA_945877725.1 Limnohabitans sp. Rim8 | reverse complement strand
AAAAATGCGGGGGTTTGCAGAACATCTACCACGCTGGCCACCATGGCAACCTGAGATTCGTCGTGGACATCGGTGAGGATGGGCACTTGAATCTGACGACGAACTTGGCCCAAAATTTTCAAACCGGCATCCAGGCCTACGCCGCGCTGCGTGCTGCCCGAAGAACGGTTGGCTTTGTCAAACGAACCCTTGTAAATCAAAGGGATGCCCAGTGCAGTGCAAATTTCCTTGAGACGCCCGGCGACCTCCACAGACATTTCCAGGCCCTCAATGGAGCAGGTGCCTGCAATCAGGAAAAAGGGCTGGTTCAGACCCACATCAAAGCCGCAAAGTTTCATGGGTTGTTCCGTGTCTCTGTAAGCCGGGATCAGGCGGCAGTTTTGTGCGCAACGGCCGCTTTGATGAAAGCGTTGAAGAGCGGGTGACCATCCCAAGGTGTGGATTTGAATTCGGGGTGAAATTGCACGCCCACGTACCAAGGGTGAACGTTTTGTGGCAACTCCACAATTTCGGTCAGTTGTTCGCGCTGGGTCAACGCAGAAATCACCAGACCCGCTTGGCGCAGTTTGTCCAAGTAATTAACGTTGGCTTCGTAGCGGTGACGGTGTCGCTCGGTGACCACATCCCCATAAATTTGATGGGCCAGCGTGCCTTTGGACACATCTGAGCTTTGGGCCCCCAGGCGCATGGTGCCTCCCAGGTCGGAGTTGGCATCGCGCACTTGGATGGAGCCGTCCGCATCTTTCCATTCGTTGATCAGGGCGATCACAGGAAATGGGGTCTCAGGCTCGAACTCGGTGCTGTTGGCGTTTTCCATACCGGCCATATGACGGGCATATTCAATAGTGGCCACTTGCATGCCCAAGCAAATACCGAGGTAAGGCACTTTTTGTTCTCGTGCAAATTGGGCGGTGGAAATCTTGCCTTCCACGCCACGTTTGCCAAAACCGCCGGGCACCAGTACACCATCAAAGTGGGCCAGTTGGGCCACGCTTTCGGTGGTGATGGTTTCGGAGTCGATGTGCTCAATTTTTACGCGCACATGGTTGCGCATGCCTGCATGGCGCAATGCTTCATTGACCGACTTGTAGCTGTCCGACAGTTCCACGTATTTGCCCACCATGGCGATCTTGACTTCACCCTTGGGGTTGGCGGTTTCATACACCAGATCATCCCAGCGCTTCAGGCTGGCGGGCGGGGTGTTCAGACGCAGTTTGTCGCAAATCAGGCCATCCAGCCCTTGCTCGTGCAGCACGCGAGGGACTTTGTATATGGTGTCCACATCGGGCATGGAGATCACGCCCCAGCTTTGCACGTTGGTGAACAGCGAAATTTTGTCGCGCTCGTCGTCCGGAATATAACGGTCGGCGCGGCACAAAAGAGCATCGGGTTGGATACCGATTTCGCGCAATTTTTGCACCGTGTGCTGGGTGGGCTTGGTTTTGAGTTCACCCGCCGCAGCGATCCAGGGCACGTAGGTCAGGTGCACAAAGGCTGCATTGTTTGGGCCCAGTCGCAAACTGAGTTGTCGCACTGCCTCCAGGAAGGGCAGTGACTCGATGTCGCCCACGGTGCCACCGATTTCTACAATGGCCACATCCACCGCTTCAGGGGTGCCAAAGCCAGCCCCCCGCTTGATGAAATCTTGAATTTCGTTGGTGACATGGGGAATAACCTGTACGGTCTTGCCCAGATAGTCGCCACGGCGTTCTTTTTCGAGCACGCTTTTGTAAATTTGCCCGGTCGTGAAGTTGTTGGCTTTCTTCATCCGTGTGTTGATGAAGCGTTCATAGTGGCCCAGATCCAGATCGGTTTCTGCGCCATCGTCGGTCACAAACACTTCGCCGTGCTGAATGGGCGACATGGTCCCGGGATCGACGTTCAGGTAGGGATCGAGCTTGATGAGGGTGACGGAGAGGCCGCGGGATTCAAGAATGGCGGCGAGAGAGGCGGAGGCTATTCCCTTGCCCAGGGAAGACACCACACCGCCGGTGACGAAGACGAATTTGGTCATGTCCAAGACGGGAGCTTGGCGCTCCCGGAAGGTGGAAATCGTGATTATAGACAGTCGGATTCGTGGTTTTAAGGCAGGGCAAACGTATTCTGAGCGTTTCCAGTGGGCACTTGAGCCCGTAAGCCGAAGTTCTGCCCCCTCAACCAAGCGGTCCAACTGTTTTATCAGGTTCAGCGGCGTACTCTGCTACATTCCCCGGCATGAGCACATTGGCTGGAAAACACATCGTTCTGGGCTTGTCGGGTGGCATCGCCTGTTACAAAGCCGCAGAACTCTGCCGCGCACTGATGAAGTCGGGCGTCACGGTGCAAGTCGTGATGACCGAGGCGGCAGAGCACTTCATGACCGCGGTGACCATGCAGGCCCTTTCAGGGCGGGCTGTTTTCACCTCGCAGTGGGACAACCGTGAGGCCAACAACATGGCCCACATCAATTTAAGCCGCGAGGCCGATGCCATTGTGGTCGCGCCAGCCAGTGCCGACTTCATGGCCAAACTGCTGCACGGCAGGGCCGATGATTTGCTCAGCCTGATGTGCTTAGCAAGGCCTGTGGAGCAAGTGCCACTCATCGTCGCCCCTGCGATGAACCGGGAAATGTGGGCCAATCCGGCCACCCAGCGCAACGTAGCCCAATTGCGTGCCGATGGCGTGCATGTGCTGGACGTAGGGCAGGGCGACCAGGCCTGCGGCGAAACAGGCGATGGCCGAATGCTGGAAGCTGAAGAAATTCTGGAAGACCTGGAGTCATTTTTTGCCCCGAAATTGCTCAAAGGAAAAAACGTCTTGGTGACGGCAGGGCCAACTTACGAAGCCATAGATCCTGTACGCGGCATTACCAATTTATCCAGCGGCAAGATGGGTTTTGCCATTGCCCGGGCGGCCCACATGGCAGGGGCCCAGGTGACCTTGGTCGCAGGGCCGGTTCACTTGCCGACGCCAAGAGGCGTTCAAAGGGTCAATGTGCAGTCGGCGCGGCAAATGCAAACCGCTGTGGCGCAGCATGTAGACACGGCCCAGGTTTTTATCTCCACTGCTGCCGTAGCCGATTGGCGTCCCGCTAATTCGTCGGATCAAAAAATAAAAAAGGACGGATCGGGACAGACTCCGCAGCTGGGATTTGTCGAGAACCCGGATATTTTGGCCACAGTGGCGCACTCGCCGCGAGCGGTTTCCGGGGCCTTGTTCTGTGTTGGTTTTGCGGCCGAGAGCCACGATTTGTTGGCCCATGCCACCGCCAAACGGGAACGCAAGGGTGTGCCCTTGCTGGTGGGGAACATTGGCCCCGCCACCTTTGGCCAGGACGACAACGCCTTGTTGTTGGTGGATGTTGACGGCGCTCGCGAATTGCCCCATGCCAGCAAACAAAATTTAGCCATTGAGCTGGTGGCAGACATCGCTCGGCGCATGGGTTGAGCCTGTTTTCGGGCTCAGTTGACTGTCTTTAGTCCCGTGGCTTTCCAATAGATTCTCGGAGTTTTCATGAACATTGACCTCAAAATCATCGACGCCCGCATGGCTGAACAGTTACCCGTCTATGCCACACCCGGCAGTGCTGGCTTGGACCTGCGGGCTTGCTTGGACGCCCCCTTGACCTTGCAGCCCAATGCTTGGCAATTGGTGCCCACGGGCATTGCAGTGCACCTGAAAGACCCTGGCTACGCGGCCATGTTGCTGCCTCGCTCGGGCCTGGGTCACAAACACGGCATCGTCTTGGGGAATCTGGTGGGCTTGATTGACAGCGATTACCAGGGCCAACTCATGGTCAGCGCCTGGAACCGCAGTGACGTGGCCTTTACGATCGAACCCATGGAGCGGATTGCCCAAATGGTGATCGTGCCCGTGGTGCAGGCCACATTTAATTTGGTGACCGAATTTGATGCGCCCAGTGAGCGCGGCGAGGGTGGCTACGGCTCTACCGGGAAAAAATAAGCCAATCGTCTCTTAAGACGTTTTACGGGCCGAAGGCTGTGGCCCGCTCAGTGCAGAGTGGGCCCGGTGGCGTCACCTTCATCCGCGACCTCAATCTTGAAAAAACCCGTACCGCAACTGCCACTGCCCACCTCGGATTCAGTGGGTTCGCGGACCGATTCCACTTTCAGGTGCAAGCGCAGCGCAATCCCCGACAAGGGGTGGTTGCCATCCAGGACCACATGTTCGGGATAGATTTCGGTCACGGTGTAAAGCACATTTTTGGGCGCTTCGGGGTTGCAACCCTCGGGCAGGGCTGTGCCCTCAATCGTGAGACCGGGTTCCAAGCCCTCTGGAAACAAAGCCAGCGGCTCCAGAAACAGCAATTCTTCCTGAAAATCGCCAAAGGCGTCTTCAGGTTCCAAGTGCAAGTCCACTTTGGCACCACGTTCGTGGCCTTGGAGGGCTTCTTCGATCTTGGGCAAAAGGTCTTTGCCTCCGACGAAAAATTCAACTGGCTCGTCCAGCGTGTCCAGAGTTTCGCCCAGCGTGTCTTTGAGTGTCCAGGTCAGTGCGACCACAGAAGGTGTCTTGATTTCCATAGGACAATTGTCGCAGTTTGGCGGCCTCTTTTTTGTCGCCGTCTCTTTGAAATGAAAGGCGCCGTCATCTAGCGGGGCCTTCAAATGGAAACACCAAAATGAACACCGATCAACCCTTGGCCCTTTTGGGCGGTCTCACGCCTGCCCAATTCATGAAGCGGCACTGGCAAAAAAAGCCTTTGTTGGTCCGCAATGCAATTCCAGGCTTCGTGCCTTGCCTCAATCGCTCCGACTTGGTGGCATTGGCCGGTCAAGAGGGCGTCGAGTCGCGCCTGATCGTGGATTCGGCCAATGGTTGGCGCATGAAACAAGGCCCATTGACCAAGCGCAGCTTGCCCTCCTTCAGTCAGAAAAAGTGGACCTTTTTGGTGCAGGGCGTTGATGCACAGCATGACGGTGTGCACGCGCTGCTGCAGCAATTTCGCTTTGTACCCGACGCACGGCTGGATGACGTGATGATCAGTTATGCCTCTGATGGCGGCGGGGTCGGCCCGCACTTTGACAGCTACGATGTTTTTTTGTTGCAAGCCCATGGGCAACGCCGCTGGCGCATTGGCCGTCAAAAAGACCTGAGCCTGCAACCGGGTGTACCGCTCAAAATTTTGCAAAACTTTGAAGCCGAAGAAGAGTTCGTGCTGAACCCTGGCGATATGCTTTATTTGCCACCCAAATATGCGCACGACGGCATTGCTTTGGGTGAGTGCATGACTTGGTCAATTGGTTTCAGGGCCCCAAAGGAAGGTGAGTTGGCGCGCGAACTTTTGCTGGGCTTGGCGGATGAGGCTTTTGATGGGGTAGGAGAGGCCTTGTACCGCGACCCGAAACAACCGGCAGTCGCGTCACCTGCGGCTATTCCCGTCGAATTAGGTGACTTTGCACGGCAAGTGGTGGCTAAAGCGCTTAAAAATCCACATTTGCTCGAAAATTTACTGGGTGAGTATTTGACTGAAGCCAAATCAAATGTCTGGTTTGAGGGCTCGGATTCTGAACCCGATTTGTCTGCTGGCGTTCAACTCGATCGACGCACCAAAATGATGTACGACGAACGGCATGTGTTCATCAATGGTGAAAGTTTTCGGGTGGGCGGCAAAGATGCCCGCTTATTGCGTCAATTGGCTGATAAAAGGTCTCTTTCTGCAGATTACTGCGCTCTTTTGAGCGGAGATGCAGCTGAAGCCTTGTTGGATTGGATGTCGGCAGCTTGGTTGAAACCCCTTGAGGATTTTCCCTCACCCAGGACTTAATTGAAGGTTTCGTGTCAGTTTGATAGGGGTCATTTCTGAAGGAC
This sequence comes from Limnohabitans sp. Rim8, assembly GCA_945877725.1. Taxonomy (GTDB): domain Bacteria; phylum Pseudomonadota; class Gammaproteobacteria; order Burkholderiales; family Burkholderiaceae_C; genus Limnohabitans_A. Next base: position 769 of record CAMDXR010000181.1, on the reverse strand, counting down.
TAGGGAAAACGCTATAATCACAGGCTGAGCACAAAAGAGCTCGAGTGCTTTTGTCTCGGTCTTAGCAACTTTCACGGTTGTTACGACGATTTCCGGAAATTGTTTTCAACCCCTACAAGGAAAATTATCATGAACAAGTCCCTCGTTTTGGCCGCCATCATCGCTGCTGCTGCTCTGTCCGCTTGCGGCAAAAAAGAAGAAGCTGCCGCTCCTGCTGCACCCGCTCCTGCTGCAGCTGCACCCGCTCCTGCCGCTCCAGCTGCTGACGCTGCCGCAGCTCCTGCTGCTGCACCTGCAGCCGCTCCAGCTGCTGCACCTGCCGCTCCTGCTGGCAAGTAATGCGACGTTGAATTTCCGGCCCTGGCCGGAATTCATAAAAAAACCCCGCAATGCGGGGTTTTTTTTGGCCTGCCGCAGGGCGGCAGTGGAGATGGATGTTCGAAAGGCCAATTTCAATGGCCTTTTTACATCAACGCAATTCGTTGGCCAATAACTTCAGAATGCGCTCTGCATTGCCTGATGTCTCAGGCTGGCCATTGTTGTCCAACACCCGTATCAGGCTGTTGCCGTCGCCTTTGTCGGTCAAAGTGATCCGATACCGTGACAGGGGTGCGACATCTTTTTTACTGCTGAAGAGGTTGGCAAAAAAGCCCGTGTCCTTTTCGTTGGTGCCAGGCGTGACGTAGCGCACAAAATAAACACCTTTGGTGCGATCGCGGTCTTCCACGGTGAAACCTGTGCGGTCCAAAGCCACTCCGGTACGCCGCCA
>CAMDXR010000180.1 GCA_945877725.1 Limnohabitans sp. Rim8 | reverse complement strand
TTGACCGCCGCCGTGTGCGTGGCCGGGAACTCGGTCAGCTCAAAGTAATGAGTGGCAAACAAGGCAAATGCCTGCGTTTTGTTGTGCAGGTGCGTGGCAATGCCACTGGCCAGAGCCAGGCCGTCAAAGGTGGACGTGCCGCGCCCGATTTCATCCATCAGCACCAAGCTGTGGGGTGTTGCACTGTGCAAAATCTGGGCCGCTTCGGTCATCTCCAGCATGAAGGTCGATTGGGCGTTGGCCAGGTCGTCGGCCGCACCAATCCGGGTATGGATGGCGTCGATGGGGCCGAGTCGGCAGCGGCTTGCGGGCACATGGCTGCCGATGCTGGCCAACAGCACGATCAGTGCCACTTGCCTCATGTAGGTTGATTTACCGCCCATGTTGGGGCCGGTGATGATTTGCAGGCGTTGGCGTGGCCCCATCACGGTGTCGTTGGCTATGAAGCTGGCACCTGACAATTCTGCCAAACGCGCCTCAACCACCGGGTGGCGTCCTTGCCGAATTTCGATGCAAGGTTCGCGCGTGAATTCGGGGGCGCACCAGTTCAGGGTGAGCGAGCGTTCGGTTAATGCGCACAACACATCCAGCGAGGCCATGGCTTGTGCCAGTGCGGTGAGCGCGGGTACAAACGGTTGAAGCTGGTCGAGCAAGCCTTCATAAAGCCACTTTTCACGGGCCAGTGAACGTTCTTGCGCCGATAAAGCCTTGTCTTCAAAGGTTTTGAGCTCGGGGGTGATGAAGCGCTCGGCATTTTTGAGGGTCTGGCGACGGCGGTAGTCTTCAGGCACTTTGTCGAGTTGCCCTTGCGTGACCTCTATATAGAAGCCATGAACTTTGTTGAACTGCACGCGCAAGTTGGCAATGCCGGTGCGCGCCTTTTCGCGGGTTTCCAAGTCCAGCAAAAACGCATCGCAGTTGGTTTGAATGTTACGCAGCTCGTCCAGCTCGGCATCCAGGCCGTCGGCAATCACGCCCCCGTCGCGCACCAGCGCAGCGGGTTCTTCGAGCAAGGCCATTTGCAGCAGTTCGGCGCAGTGATTGGGCGGTGTGAGCCAACGTGCCATACCGGCCAAAAGGCTGCCCGCTTCTGGGTTAAGGGCTTGCAATTGGGTGGACAGAGAAGCAGCACGCCCCAGCGCGTGGCGCAAGGCCACGAGTTCGCGCGGGCGAACTTGGCGCAAAGCGGTGCGGGCAGAGATGCGTTCTACATCGCTTGCGCCCTTCAGTTGCTCGCGCAAGTTAATCCAGGGGCCCGCGCCACTGTCACCCCGAAGCAGGGCTTGGGCTTGTAGCCGCTCGGTGGCGGCTTGCCGATCTCGGGGGGGCGATAGCAGCCAGTTTTTCAGCAGGCGACTGCCCATGCCGGTCATGCAGGAGTCGAGCAATGCAAACAGGGTGGGGGAGTTTGCCGCGCTTTCACCGCGCAAAGTTTGAGTCAACTCCAAGTTGCGGCGCGTGCTGGCGGGCAGGTCGATCAGTGAGTCTGAGCGCTGAACCTGTACGCGCTGCACATGCGGAAGCGTGCGGCCCTGGGTGTGTTCGGCATAGGTGAGCAATGCGGCGGCGGCAGCATGGGCATCGTGCAGGGAGTCGGCACTCCATGCGGCCAAGGAGGCAGATTGCAATTGTTCGAGCAGTTTGCGCTGACCCAAGCCCGCGTCAAATTGGAAATCGGGTCGCATGGCAAAGGCCCAGCCTTGGCCTCGGCCTGCGGTTTTGAGGGCGCGCAGCTTTTGCTCAAAAGTGGGGGTTGTGCCTGCGCTGGCCAAGAGTTCGCTGGGTCCGATGCGGTCAATCCAGTCGGCCAGCTCATCTTGTGCGCATTCGGCCAAATGCACCACGCCTTGGGTCACGCTGAGCCAAGCTAAGCCGCAACGGTTTTTTGGGGCCTGGTGCACGGCCAGCAAAATAGCCTCGCTTTTGTCGGGCAGCAGTTCGGTGTCGGTCAGGGTGCCGGGGGTGACCACGCGCACCACTTTGCGCTCGACCGGCCCCTTGGCCGTGGCGACATCGCCCACTTGTTCGCACAGGGCCACCGATTCACCCAACTTGATCAGGCGGGCCAAATAGGTTTCTACCGAGTGAAACGGGACACCCGCCATGACCACAGCTTGCCCGGCCGACTGACCCCGGCGGGTGAGGGTGATGTCCAGCAGACCCGCTGCTTTTTCGGCATCGGCAAAAAACAACTCATAAAAGTCGCCCATGCGGTAAAACACCAGCGTGTCAGGAAACTCCGCCTTGATGGCCAGGTACTGGGCCATCATGGGGGTGTGGGCACTCAGATCGAGCGCGGCTTTCATGGCGCTTAAAACGGAGCGTCTTTGGATTCAGAACCTTCGGTGGGGTCGGCGGCGACCTCGGTCTCGGGTTCCTCGATATCGGAGGCGCGTTCACGGCTCAGGGTTTCAACGGCGCTGCGCACAGCCGCTTTGTCGCCCGCACTGGCAAATTTACTGAATTTGCCGAGAATGCCGACCAGTTGACCGTAAATGCGGGGCGCGCCGGCCAGACACTCACGTTGTTCCAGATAGTCGGATTCGCCTGTGAAGTTGCCAATCAGGCCCCCGGCTTCGGTGACCAGCAGCGAGCCCGCTGCCACATCCCAAGAAGACAAGCCTGTTTCAAAGAAACCGTCGGTAAAACCTGCAGCCACATAAGCCAAGTCCAGGGCGGCTGAGCCAGGGCGGCGCAAGCCAGCCGTGCGCTGCATGACGTCGCCCATCATGCGCAAATATTGATTGAAGTTGTCGCCTTTGCGGAATGGGAAACCCGTGGAAATGATGCATTCATTTAACCGAATGCGCTTGCTCACGCGCAGGCGGCGGTCGTTCATGAAAGCCCCACGGCCTTTGGTGGCGGTGAACAGGTCGTTGCGGGTGGGGTCGTAAATGACGGCTTGTTCAATTTTGCCGCGCACTTGCAGGGCAATGCTGACGCAATAAACAGGGAAGCCGTGGATGAAGTTGGTGGTGCCGTCCAGCGGGTCAATGATCCAGATGTGGTCAGCGTTGGGGTTGCCATGCGTGCTGCCGGACTCTTCGGCCAAGATGCCGTGGTCGGGGTAAGCGGTGAGCAGGGTGTCGATGATGATTTTTTCGCTCGCGTGGTCGACTTCGGTGACGAAGTCGTTGACTTGTTTTTGCGATATGCGAACGGCTTCAACGTCGAGCGCTGCGCGGTTGATGATGGCGCCTGCAGCGCGCGCGGCCTTGACGGCCACATTGAGCATGGGGTGGAGATTGGACGACATAAATTGTTTGAAGAACCAGACGGGCCCACGCACGATCGCGGCGGCGAAGCGGGCATTTTCTCATGAAAAATAGGTGTGTTCGTCCCTTGTGCGTCATCCAAAAGGCTGCCGTTCACTTTGCTGTGGGCTTCAAGCGTGGACAATTGGGGCATGAAAACCCGATTCATCCTGATAGAAACCAGTCACGCAGGCAATGTGGGCGCTGCTGCCCGGGCCATGAAAGTCATGGGTTTTGACGACCTGGTGCTGGTGGCTCCCCGTTGGCCCAATGTGCTGCGCAAAGAAGAAACCATCCAAAGGGCCAGTGGCGCCAACGATGTGCTGGGCAATGCCCGTGTAGTGCAAACGCTGGATGAAGCCCTAGAGGGGGTGACCCACTTATGCGCCACGGCCATGACCCCGCGCGATTTTGGGCCTCCCACCCGGTCGCCTCGCGACCACTTTGCCGAGCTGACCAAACCCGGCGCACCCGATCAGTTCGTGGCCTTTTTGTTCGGTTCCGAGCGTTTTGGCATGAAAAACGAAGACGTTTACCGTTGCCATGTGGCCCTGTCTATCCCGACCAATCCCGGCTTTGGCTCCTTGAACCTGGGGTCTGCGATTCAGGTCGTGGCTTATGACTGGCGTGTGGCTTTGGGTGGTTTCCCGTTGCAAGACGCGGTGCCACCCAGTGACAAGGCCGATGCCCAGCAGGTGTCGGGCATGTTGACGCATTGGGAACAGGCCTTGACCGAAGTCGGGTTTTTGGACCCGGCCGCCCCCAAAAAACTCATGCCTCGGTTGAATCAGCTGTTTAACCGGGCAGATTTGAGCCCGGAAGAAATCCACATCCTTCGCGGGGTGGCCAAAGCCATGATTCAGACCGCCAGCGGCAAGCGATAGACTTGGGGCCTATGTTTTCCCGACTCCGCTCCGACATTCAATGCATCCTTGACCGGGATCCCGCCGCACGAACCGCTTGGGAGGTGCTGACCTGTTATCCGGGTTTGCATGCCTTGGTGTTGCACCGCAGGGCACACTGGTGCTGGAACCATGGCCTGAAGTGGCTCGGACGTTTTATTTCACACGTTGCACGCGGTTTGACGGGCATTGAAATTCACCCGGGAGCCAAAATTGGCGAACGTGTTTTCTTTGACCATGCCATGGGCGTGGTGGTGGGTGAAACTGCAGAAATTGGTGATGGTTGCACCATTTACCAGGGCGTGACGCTGGGCGGTACATCGCTTTACAAAGGGGCCAAACGCCACCCAACTTTGGGCAAAGATGTAGTGGTGAGCGCCGGAGCCAAGGTGTTGGGCGGCTTTGTGGTGGGCGATGGCGCCAAGATCGGCAGCAATGCCGTGGTCATCAAGCCTGTGCCTGCCGGGGCCACGGCGGTGGGAATTCCAGCCCGAATCATCGAATCCAAGGTCGGTGAAAGTGCCGATGTATCCGGCACTGAGCGCAAGTTCAATGCCTATGGCATCACACAAGAAGATGACCCGGTCAGCCAGGCTTTGCGGGGTCTGATTGACAACGCGGCAGGCCAAGAGCATCAAATTGCCATGATCTGGAAAGCCTTGGAGCAGTTGTGCGCACAGCAGCAGGTGCAAATGCCCGGCGATGCGGCCACCCAAGAAACCTTCCAAGCCGACAAGCTCAACCAGATGCTGGGCAAGTAATCCCGGTGGCTCTTGGCAGCGCTGCGCGATAAGACCAAAGCCAGCGGCGCGTGGTAGGCCGCCCCTGCGGCCGAATGTTTGCTCCCATAAGGGAGGAGATTGGCCCCCTGTGGGAGGCTGCCCCTGCGGCCGAAGGTTTGCTCCCATAAGGGGGGAGATTGGCCCCCTGTGGGAGGCTGCCCCTGCGGCCGAACGTGTGTTGAGCTGACTACAACGAGGCGGCAGCGGCTTTGAGTTCACGCCAACGTTTGTCCAGACTGCTGTAGCGCTGAAGCGCTTCGGGGTCTTCCCCCGTCTGGTGTTGCGCCAAGGCTTCATTTTTGAGTTGCTGTAGCCGGTCAATCATCAACATGTTGAGCAAGCGGCGCAGTTCCTGCCTTGCTTCTTGCGGGTCGGGCGGGCTGGATTCTTCGCTGCCGGGGGGCGTGCCCAGATTGTCTTGGGCCATCCAGCGCTTGGCTTCTTCTGCAAAAGGCTGGTTTTGCATTTCGGCTAGCAGTGCCGACCAACCCAGCGCCCCTTGTTCGTGAAACTGGGATTCGAGCCATGCAAACAAAGGTCCGTGTGGGGCGGGTAAGGCGCAGAGCATGGCGTGGTCCTCGCTGGACAATGTCTCCCACAAAGCCATGTTGCCCAACAACACGCGTGCCGCATGGTCAGCCCGGCTGGCCGGAACAGTGCGCGGACCGGTGTAAACAGGGGGCTGTTCTTTTTTGAAGCGGCCGTTGCCAAACTTGCTGTTGGGTGTCCAGTTTGGATTTTTACGGGGCCATGCATTGGGGGACGATGCCTGGCCGTAAGCGCCAGAGTTTTGCCAGGCAGCAGCTTCACCATAAGCTGGCATTTGTGGTTCAAGCGGTTCGTAATGAGGAAAATCGTCCTGACCCTGAGCGGCTTGCCGAAAGGCAGAATTCGGATTTTGCTGTGCGGCCGGGGCGCTTCGGGCACCGGGCGCAAAGCGTTGGTCGGTGGCCGCTTGCTGGCTCCAAAGACGCTCCAATCCGGCCGTTTCCAGTTGAATCAATTGGGCCAACTCGGCCAACATTTGCTGCTTGAGGGCCCCTTCGGGCAGCAATTGCCACAGCGGGCGTGCCTGGCTGGACAAACGGGCCCGGCCCTCGGCGGTTTGCAGGTCGCAGTCGGCACTGGCCGCTTCGATTAAGAAGCGCGACAGGGGCATGGCCTGTTTGATCTGCTCGGCAAAGGCTTCTTGGCCAAACTCGCGTACATAACTGTCCGGGTCGTGCTCGGCGGGTAAAAACAAAAACTTGATGCTGCGCACATCGGTGGCGTAGGGCAGGGCACCATCGAGCGCCTTGCGTGCGGCCCGGCGGCCGGCACTGTCGCCGTCAAAACTGAAGACCACGGCATCGGTAAATCTGAATAATTTTTGGACGTGGTCGGGGGTGCAGGCCGTGCCCAGCGTGGCCACGGCGTTGGCAAAACCCAGTTGCGCCAGGGCCACCACGTCCATATAACCCTCGGTCACCAACACGTAACCTGCACTGTGCAGGGCTTCGCGGGCTTCGTACAAACCGTACAACTCGCGGCCTTTGTGGAAGACCGGCGTTTCGGGGGAGTTCAGGTATTTGGGGGTGCCGTTGCCGATCACGCGTCCGCCAAAACCTATGCATTCACCTTTGATGTTGCGAATCGGAAACATGATCCGGTCGCGAAATCGGTCGTACCGTTTGTCGTC
>CAMDXR010000179.1 GCA_945877725.1 Limnohabitans sp. Rim8 | reverse complement strand
AGTAACGTAGTAAAGAAATCAAAAATGAAACCGATCAAAGTGGGCCTGTTGGGCATTGGTACTGTAGGCAGCGGCACTTTCAATGTGCTGAAGCGCAATCAAGGAGAAATTGAACGCCGTGCAGGCCGAGGCATTGAAATCACCATGGTGGCAGATTTGAACGTAGAGCGCGCCAAACAGCTGGTAGATGCCAACGTTCAGGTGGTGTCTGACGCCCGTGAAGTGATTGCGAACCCCGAAATCGACATTGTCATTGAGCTGATCGGCGGTTACGGCATTGCCAAGGCTTTGGTGCTTGAGGCCATTGCGGCGGGCAAGCATGTGGTGACGGCGAATAAAGCTTTGTTAGCCGTGCACGGAACCGAAATTTTTGCAGCGGCACAAGCCAAAGGGGTGATGGTGGCCTTTGAGGCCGCCGTGGCGGGTGGTATTCCCATCATCAAAGCCCTGCGCGAAGGCTTGACCGCCAACAGCATTCAGTGGGTTGCGGGCATCATCAACGGCACCACCAACTTCATTCTTTCTGAAATGCGAGACAAGGGCTTGGACTTTGGGGATGTGCTCAAAGAAGCCCAGCGCTTGGGTTATGCCGAGGCCGATCCAACCTTTGACATCGAAGGTGTGGATGCCGCACACAAGGTGACTTTGATGAGTGCCATTGCCTTCGGCATTCCGGTTCAATTTGACAAAGCCTATGTGGAGGGCATCACCAAGTTGGGCGCAGCCGACATCAAATACGCCGAACAACTGGGTTACCGAATCAAGCTTTTGGGCATCACCAAGCGCACGCCCCAGGGCATTGAATTGCGCGTTCACCCGAGCTTGGTCCCAACCCAGCGCCTGATCGCCAACGTCGAGGGGGCCATGAATGCCGTGATGGTGCAAGGCGATGCTGTGGGCACCACACTTTATTACGGCAAAGGGGCCGGATCCGAGCCGACCGCCAGTGCGGTGATTGCCGATTTGGTGGACATTACCCGTTTGCACACAGCCGATCCGCTGAACCGGGTGCCGCATTTGGCATTCCAGCCAGGCTCGATGAGCAACTTGTCGGTGCTGCCTATGACCGAAGTGGTGACGAGTTATTACCTGCGCTTGCGGGTGGCCGATCAAGCGGGCGTGCTCGCCAAGCTGACGGGCTTGTTGGCCGAGGCCAACATCAACATCGACGCGGTCTTGCAGCGCGAAGCCGACCAAGTCAGCTTGGCAGGCGAGAACCAGACCGATGTCATCATTCTGACGCACGACACCCGGGAAGGCACCCTGAACGAAGTCTTGTTAAAAATGCAAGCGCTGCCAACCGTGATGGCCCCGATTGTGCGAATCCGTAAGGAAGAGTTGAACTGATGCGTTACCTGTCCACCCGTGGTCACGCTGACCGCAAGCAATTTTGTGAAATCCTGCTGGAAGGCTTGGCCCCGGATGGCGGCTTGTATTTGCCCGAAAGCTATCCGCAACTAGACGACCTTGCCTTGACGCGTTTGCGGGAAATTTGGCAAAGCCAAGGCTATGCCGCCTTGGCCTTCGAGATTTTGTCGCTTTACATCGACGACATCCCTGCCGCTGATTTGCGGGCTCTGTGTCTCAAGACCTATACATCAGAGGTTTTTGGCACCAAAGAAATCGTGCCCCTCAAACCTCTGCAAACTGCAGGCCAGAAACAGCCAGACTTGTATTTAGAGGCCTTGTCCAACGGCCCGACTTTGGCCTTCAAGGACATGGCCATGCAGTTGTTGGGCAACTTGTTTGAATACGAGTTGGCGCGCCGTGGTGAAGAGCTCAATATTCTTGGCGCCACATCGGGCGATACCGGCAGTGCAGCCGAATATGCCATGCGCGGCAAAAAGGGCGTTCGCGTGTTCATGACCAGCCCCCATGGGCGAATGAGCCCTTTTCAGCAAGCCCAGATGTTCAGTTTGTTGGATGAAAACATCCACAACATCGCCCTTGACGGTGTTTTTGACGATTGCCAAGACATCGTCAAGGCCGTCTCCAACGATCTGGCGTTCAAACGACACTACAAAATCGGCACGGTCAACTCGATCAACTGGGCCCGTTTGTTGGCCCAAGTGGTGTACTACTTTGCAGGCTACTTCCAGGCCAGCCAAGCCAACTCACAAAAGGTCAGTTTTACCGTCCCCAGTGGCAATTTTGGCAACGTGTGTGCAGGCCATGTCGCCCGCATGATGGGTTTGCCGATTGACCGTCTGGTGGTGGCCACCAATGAAAACGATGTACTGGACGAGTTTTTCAGGACGGGTATCTACCGTGTTCGCACCACGGCCAATACGCTGGAAACCTCCAGCCCGTCAATGGACATCTCCAAAGCCAGCAACTTCGAACGCTTTGTTTTTGATTTGTTGGAGCGTGATGCGGTCAAAACCAAAGCCATCTTTGGTGAAGACCTGAGCCGTACTGGGTTCTTCGATTTGTCGACGGACGCACGTTTCCCCAAAGCCGCAGGCTTTTATGGTTTTGAAAGTGGTCGCAGCACCCATGCCGACCGCCTTAAAACCATTCAGCAGGTCTTTGCTCAATACGGTGTGATGATTGACACGCACACGGCAGATGGTGTGAAGGTTGCGCTGGCGTACCGGAATCCGGCAGTGCCCATGGTGGTACTTGAGACGGCATTGCCCATCAAATTTGCCTCGACCATTGTGGAGGCCCTGGGACGCCAACCCGACCGTCCGGCCCAATTTGAAGGGATTGAGTTGTTGCCCAAACGTGTTCAGGTCATGAAGGCGGATGTGGACTTGATCAAGGCCTTTATTTCGCAACATTGCGATTGACCACCAGATGAACGCAGCGGTTCGCGCCCCTTTGATGCCTCTTGATGAGGCTTTGAGTGCGCTTTTGTCCCAGATCCGTCCCTTGTCGGGCGATGAAACGGTGGCCACATTCGATGCCGATGGCCGCATCTTGGCGCAAGACGTGGTGTCTGCTTTGCAGGTGCCTGCCTTTGACAATTCGTCGATGGACGGTTACGCGGTGCGCACGGCCGATCTGCAGCAAGTGGGTGTTGAACTGACGGTGACCCAGCGCATTGCCGCCGGTCAGCAAGGGCTTGCTTTGCAGGCCGGGCAAGTGGCCCGGATTTTTACCGGTGCGCCCGTGCCTGCCGGGGCCGATGCCATCGTGATGCAAGAGCAAGTGGAGCCTGTGTCTGCCGATGATCCTGCCAAGGTTCGTTTTTTAACCCGACCCGAGCCGGGTCAGTGGATTCGTCGCAGCGGCGAGGACATTCGCACAGGAGACACTGTTTTAAAGCGCGGCCAATGTCTTGGGCCAGCCGAACTGGGCTTGGTGGCCAGCTTGGGTTTGGCGCAGGTTCGGGTCATGCCACGGCCGAAGGTCGCCTTGTTTTCAACCGGTGACGAGTTGGTTATGCCGGGTGAAGTGGCCCCGGCAGACATGCCACCTGGCTCAATTTACAACTCCAACCGGTTTTTCTTGCGCGCTTTGCTGCACCGATTGGGCTGCGAAGTCAGCGATCTGGGCATTGTCCCTGACCGCCGTGACGCCACTGTTGCGGCGCTCAAAACGGCGGCCGATCACCACGACCTGATTTTGACCAGTGGGGGTGTCTCGGTAGGAGAAGAAGACCATGTCAAACCCGCCGTGCAATCTTTGGGGGCGCTTGCCTTGTGGCAAATAGCCATGAAACCTGGAAAACCGTTCGCCTATGGCCATGTGCGGCGCGAAACAGCGCCCGGGCAGGCCCACTTTGTGGGGTTGCCCGGTAATCCCGTGTCCAGCTTCATGACGTTTTTGCTTTTGGTCAAACCACTGGTGTTGGCCTTGCAGGGCTCCGCGCAAAGTTGGCCGTCGGCACTCAAGTTGCCAGCCCATTTTGACTGGCCGAAGGCTGACAAAAGGCGAGAGTTTTTGCGCGTGCGCCGAAATGCCCAAGGGGGGCTTGACCTCTTCCCAAACCAGAGTTCAGGGGTTTTGACCTCGGTCGTCTGGGGCGATGGCGTCGTGGACAACCCCGCGGGCCAAACTATTGCCAAAGGCGATGAGGTCCATTTTTTGCCATTTTCTGAGTGGTTGTCATGAAAATTCAGGTCCGCTACTTTGCCTCTTTGCGAGAAACCATTGGCCTGGCCAATGAAACCATGGAGACATCGTGTGAAGATGTGGCCAGTTTGCGCAGGGAACTGATAGCACGAGGGGGCGCCCACGCTGAGGGTCTGGCCGTGACCAGGCCGGTTCGGGTTGCAGTCAATCAAGTGATGGCCCAAGACAGCACGCCGCTGTCAAACGGTTGCGAAGTGGCTTTTTTCCCGCCCGTCACCGGAGGCTGATCCCATGTCTTCCAGCGTTGCGATTCAGACAGAAGACTTCGATATTTCACAAGAATTGGCCACCTTGAGGGCGCATGATTTGCGCGTTGGGGCCGTGTGCAGTTTTGTGGGTACCGTGCGCGATACCCGTGCCCTGACGGGGGCGGCGGGCGATGAAGTCCAGGCCATGACACTGGAGCATTACCCTGGCATGACCGAGAAGTCGATTGAGGCCATGATCGAAGAAGCCCACCAACGCTTTGATTTTTATGCGGCTCGGGTGGTGCACCGTGTGGGCCGCCTCTTGCCAGCTGACCAAATTGTGTTGGTGGCCGTGACTTCGGCGCACCGGGGAGAAAGCTTCAAGGCCTGCGAGTTTCTGATGGACTACCTTAAAACCCAGGCCCCATTCTGGAAAAAAGAGCAAACCCCTGAAGGTGCCCAGTGGGTGGACGCCCGGGTGTCGGACGATGCGGCTTTGGCCAAGTGGGGCATTGAAGCTAAAAACACCTGATTTGGATTCAGTTTTCAGTGCTTGTAAGCAGTCTGCTCAGGCATGGCAGAGGGGGACTCGGCAGCGCTTATATGTTCACCTTGGGGCATCCATCCCCAATCGGCCTTGGTCATGGATTGACGGATCAAATGAATCAAGCCATGTACCAACGTGGCTTGTAAATTCAATAAACAAGATTGGCCGTTGGGACCTAATTTTTCTTGAAAAGTCACTTGTAAACTGCCGTTGGCCTGCATATTTAGTTGTGCATCGGTGATCAATAGGGGTTCATTGCCTAGAGGCAATTCTTGTGGTTCGGATGAAAAAGGGGTAGCAAAGTCGGCAGTTTGCAAAAAAGCATCCCTTTTGAGCTCGGTCAAAAGTTTTTGAGTGGGCTCGTCGGTGGCTGCAATCCCCGGTTGCGCTGCTTCGAGTTTCACCACAGACTGGTCCAGGGCCGGAATCAACCGAATGGCCATTCGCCGTGTCAGCCAGAACCGGAATTCCTTGCTGTCTTGGGTATTGAGCTTGAGGATCAGTCGATCATGACGTTCGTCATAAATGACAGAGAGTTGGTGAATGTTCATAGGTTTGATTTTAGGCAACATGCAAGCACATGCCTAACTATTGAAAATACAGCTTCAAGCCCAAAATAACTAAAAAGGAGAGTTTTCATGCGCATGGACAAACTAACAAGCAAATTCCACGAAGCACTTTCGGATGCACAGACGCTGGCGTTGGGCCGTGATCACGCTTATATCGAACCGGTACATGTTCTGATCGCGATGCTCAAACAAGATGAAGGCCCCAAAGCCATTCTGATGCGCGCAGGTGTCCAGGTTCAGGCTTTGGCTATGGCCGCAGAGGCTGCGATTGGCCGTTTGCCCCAGGTCAGCGGGCAAGACCAGGTTCAAGTCGGCCCCGAATTAGCCAAATTGCTGCAGACCGCAGAAAAGGAGTCCATCAAACGGGGGGATGCCTATATTGCAGGTGAGTTGTTTTTGTTGGCCATTGCAGACAACAAAGGGGATATTGGGCGGCTGGCAAAAGAGCACGGCTTGAACCGAAAGAGCCTCGAAGCAGCGATTGACGCAGTACGCGGTGGTCAGACGGTGGGCAGCGCCGATGCCGAGGGCCAGCGTGAAGCCCTCAAAAAATATTGCATCGACCTCACCGAGCGGGCCCGCATTGGCAAATTGGACCCGGTCATTGGCCGCGATGACGAAATTCGGCGTGCCATCCAAGTATTGCAGCGTAGAACCAAGAACAATCCGGTCCTGATTGGCGAGCCTGGCGTGGGCAAAACCGCCATTGTCGAAGGCTTGGCGCAGCGCATTGTGGCGGGTGAGGTGCCCGATTCCCTCAAAGGCAAGCGGGTGTTGTCGCTGGACATGGCCGCTTTGTTGGCGGGTGCCAAGTTCAGGGGTGAGTTTGAGGAGCGGCTGAAAACCGTCTTGAGCGAGCTGGCCAAAGACGAAGGTCAAACCATTGTTTTTATTGACGAATTGCACACCATGGTGGGCGCTGGCAAGGCCGAAGGCGCTATGGACGCCGGCAATATGCTCAAGCCCGCTTTGGCCAGGGGCGAGCTGCACTGTGTGGGCGCCACCACCTTGGATGAGTACCGCAAATACATCGAAAAAGATGCCGCTTTGGAGCGCAGATTCCAGAAAATACTGGTCAACGAACCCACTGTAGAGGCGACCATTGCCATCTTGCGCGGCTTGCAAGAGCGCTACGAAATTCACCATGGTGTGGACATCACCGACCCGGCGATTGTGGCCGCAGCCGAATTGAGTCACCGCTACATCACGGATCGCTTTCTGCCCGACAAGGCGATTGATCTGATTGACGAAGCGGCCGCCAAAATCA
>CAMDXR010000178.1 GCA_945877725.1 Limnohabitans sp. Rim8 | reverse complement strand
TAAAGCGGCTTGAGCTTTGGCGTTCTGCGCCTGCAATGGCAAGCGATCGGGCGTTGGAATTGGTGCGGCTGGCGGGGATCGAACCCACGACCCTTGGCTTCGGAGGCCAATACTCTATCCACTGAGCTACAGCCGCATCGTTGAACAATGTGGATTATCTCATGCTTGCTTTTATCAATTTGTGCAGCAAGTTCGGTGAAGGGTGGGCCGCTATAATATTGGGTTGGTTCCGGTCAATCCCAAGGCCCAACGGCCACGCCCAACAAGAGGTTCTCATGAGCGACAACAGCCACGATCAACACGAAGCACACACCGGCCCGGTGAAAACTCCCAAGCAAATGCTTTTGCTGAGTTTGGCTTCTTTCATCATTCCAGTGTTCATCATCATTGGTTTGGTTTTTTACGTCACTTCTGCCAATAAAACTGCGCCAGGTGCCAGCGATTCTGAAAAATCCGTTGCTCAGCGAATTCAAAAAATTGGTTCTGTCGAGGTTCGTGATGCCAATCGCCCTCTTAAGGCAGGTGAAGAGGTTTACAAAGCCCAATGTGCTGCTTGTCATGCGATTGGTGCAGCCGGTTCCCCCAAGTTCGCCGATGCTGGTGCTTGGGGTGCACGCATCAAACAAGGTCTAGAGACTTTGGTGACTTCTTCCTTAAAAGGCAAGGGCGCGATGGGTGCGCAAGCCGGTGGCGACTTCAACGACACTGAAATTGCCCGTGCTGTGGTTTACATGGCCAATAATGCAGGTGCAAAGTTTGACGAACCCAAAGCGCCTGCTGCTGAGGCCGAAAAGAAATAAAACTCACTTTGCATTCAAAAAACCGACCCATGAGGTTGGTTTTTTTATGCCCTTTTCGGTTATCGAATCAATTGTTGCTGTGGGCTGATCACAAAACCGAAAATCTTAGGTAATTCTTTGGCCAAGCAATTTTCTGGTGCCCACAGGCCTTGCTCTATGGCCTCGGCCACAAGTCCTACATCCAAGGTGTGTACCAAGCCCAAACCCAAATCGGTATTTAAATAGACTCGTCCAATTTCATCCACTAGGCATTGCAGTGCTTGTGCCTGTTGACCCGTGTGTGAAGTTGGTTCAAATCTTTCGTTTAAACGCCAGACATGGGGGGCCGCCTCAAGTTCGATGAATACTTTTTGAGGACCATTCTGGAAATACCAACGACCCTGCTCATCTGCTTCGTAATTGCGATGAATAAATTCAACCAATTTTTCATGCCGCAATACCGAGCCTTTGGCCCCCGGTTGACCACTTTGGAAACTGCCTTGAAGCTGTACAGGGTCATCTCGCATATGCCATTGACCCCGACTGTCCAAGCCTAACCACCCAAAACAATCGGGCACATTTGGCCATTTAGCCATCGCTTGTCTGACAATGTCATCCATTTTGGGGTTCCGATTCTGCAGCCATCTGACCCGATGCCCCTAACAACCACCCCCCCACTGCATCGGGTAATCCACGCACATGACCTGGCCAACGCCCCTCTGGAAACCCGACATGTCCGCCTTGCTCAGGCTGCCAAAGCGTGACGCTGCTGGATACTTCATCGGGTTTGGGCAGGCTTGAGGCCGGCACAAAGGGGTCATTTTGTGCGTTCAAGGCCAGTGCGGGTATTCGGATATTTCTCATGTGTGGCTTGGCTGACGCTCTTGCCCAGTAATCATCTGTGTTTTTAAACCCGTGCAATGGCGCAGTAAAAATATTATCGAATTCGTAAAGATCTTGTGCGGCCATCAGTCTTTTCAAATCAAACAAACCAGGATGCTGGGCCCACTTTGCGCGGGCCTTCGGTTTCATACTGCGTAAAAACATTCGTGTGTATATCTGCCGGTTGAATCCTTGGCCTATCGCTTCACCGCTTTTTGTTAAATCTAGAGGTGAACAAATCGAAGCAATGGCATCGGCACTTTTTGCTGCGCTGCTACCCTGCTCTGCCGCCCAACGCATCAGTGCGTTGCCCCCCAGTGATACGCCCACTGCAATCAGTTTTGTACCACCGGATGCATGATGCTTTTGTCGCAGCTTTTGTAATATCCAATTTATTTCTTCGTGATCACCCGAATGGTAGGCGCGAGGTGCGTGATTGATCTCTCCGCTGCAACCCCGAAAATGCGGCAACGCCATATTCAAATCATTGACGACCGCCCAGTCTGCGAAAGCTTGCGAATAATGGCTTTCGGAAGAACCTTCCAGTCCATGAAAAAGCACTATCAGTGGACGATCAGCATGGCTTGCCTTGACGCTATCGACATCTATGAAGTCGTTGTCAGGCGTTTGCCAACGTTCTCTTTGCATTTGGGCCAGCGCACCCCATCGCCTTTGCGCATACAAAGCAGACCAAATGGTTTGGGCGTGACCGCCCGGAAGCCATGTTGGAGCCTTGTAAAACATTTATCAATGTAGCAAAGTGGGTTTTAAATCGACATCAGCCGAATCGTTCGGCGTACCCGGACTGGCATGGTGTGCCACCATGCGCCAGCCTTGTGGCATTTTTTGATACACATTGGTGGCGATGACAAAAGCTTGTTTGGCACCTTGGGGCGTGATGATTTCCACACGTTCGACCAAATGATGCACAGCACAAGCGAGTGAAACGATCTTATGAATACGCTGTGGATGCGCCTGCACACTGCCATTGGCAAACATACTCTCGAATGTAGCGCGAATGGCACCTGGCCCAATCAAGCGTGGCCCTCCAGGGTGTACGCAAACAATTTCATCTTCTTCTGCCCAACAGGACATGAGTTGTTCAATGTCGGCGTTGTGCAGCGCTTCGTAAAAGCTTTGCTCAATATCGTCAGGGGTGCCACCCACAATGGCTGCTTGAAGTTTTGCTTTTTTCATGATTCGATCAAGTCTACACGTCCCTTTGGACCGGTGTCCAACAAAAAACCCGGTCACATTGCTGAGCCGGGTTTTTTGTTGACTGATGTTATGCAGTCGGATCAGGTGGCTGAGTTTTTATTTTTTGCGGAATTTACGCAGCGCTGATAATTGGGCCGCCAAAACTGCCAACTCCGACTGAGCACGCGCCAAATCAATTTCGCTTTTGGCGTTGCGCAAAGCATCTTCAGCTGCTGCTTTGGCTGTATTGGCTTTTTCCTCATCGAGGTCTTTGCCACGAATCGCAGTATCAGAAAGAACCGTGACACAGTCAGGCTGCACTTCCAGAATGCCTCCGGCTACGAAAACAAATTCTTCGCCACCGTCAGCCGTTTCGATGCGAACCGAACCGGCCTTGATGCGGGTGATCAGCGGGGTGTGACGTGGGTAAATACCCAATTCGCCAGACTCACCGGGCAAAGCCACAAACCGGGCTTCACCCGAGTAAATGGACTCTTCGGCACTGACCACATCAACGTGGATGGTGTTCATGTTTACTCCTTAAAAGGTATGAATAAGCGGACTTTGGTGCAACTGATTCAGTTGCACCCTAGCTCTGCTTACGCAGCCTTTTTGGCTTTCTCGAAAGCTTCGTCGATGGTACCGACCATGTAGAAAGCTTGCTCTGGGAGGTGATCGCACTCACCAGCAACAATCATCTTGAAACCACGGATGGTCTCAGCCAATGTCACATATTTCCCAGGGGAACCCGTAAACACTTCAGCAACGTGGAAAGGTTGCGACAGGAAACGCTGGATCTTGCGAGCGCGAGCCACAGCCAATTTGTCCTCAGGCGCCAAATCGTCCATGCCCATGATCGCGATAATGTCGCGCAGTTCACGGTAGCGCTGCAAAGTGCCTTGCACTGCACGCGCTGTTTCGTAGTGATCCAAACCGACCACCAAAGGATCCAACTGGCGACTGGTCGAGTCGAGTGGGTCCACAGCAGGGTAGATACCCAAAGAAGCGATGTCACGCGACAACACCACGGTAGAGTCAAGGTGAGCAAAGGTGGTGGCGGGAGAAGGGTCAGTCAAGTCATCGGCAGGCACGTAAACCGCCTGAATCGATGTGATTGAACCCACTTTGGTCGAAGTGATCCGCTCTTGCAAACGGCCCATTTCTTCTGCCAGTGTGGGCTGATAACCCACAGCAGAAGGCATACGACCCAACAAAGCAGACACTTCGGTACCGGCCAATGTGTAGCGGTAGATGTTGTCCACAAAGAACAAAACGTCCTTGCCTTCGTCACGGAAAGACTCAGCAATGGTCAGGCCGGTCAAGGCGACGCGCAAACGGTTACCTGGTGGCTCGTTCATTTGACCATAAACCATGGCCACTTTGGATTCTTCGAGTTTCTCGAGGTTCACAACGCCGGAGTCGGCCATCTCGTGATAGAAGTCGTTACCTTCACGGGTACGCTCCCCCACACCCGCAAAAACGGACAATCCGCTGTGCGCCTTGGCGATGTTGTTGATGAGTTCCATCATGTTCACGGTCTTGCCGACACCTGCGCCACCGAACAAACCCACTTTACCGCCCTTGGCGAATGGGCAAACCAAATCAATCACCTTGATGCCAGTTTCCAGCAGTTCTTGTGATGGGCTCAGTTCGTCATAAGCAGGCGCTTTACGGTGAATGGAAGCGGTGAGTTCCTGGCTGACAGGACCACGCTCGTCGATGGGCGAACCCAGCACGTCCATGATTCGACCCAGTGTGGCTTTGCCCACGGGCACAGTAATCGCCTTGCCGGTGTTAGACACCATGAGGCCACGACGCAAACCGTCTGATGAACCGAGCGCAATGGTGCGCACGATGCCGTCGCCGAGTTGTTGTTGCACTTCCAAGGTCAGCGCGGAGCCTTCCATTTTGAGTGCGTCATAAACTTTTGGCATCTGGTTGCGTGGAAATTCCACGTCGACCACGGCACCAATACATTGAACAATTTTTCCTTGGGCTTGCATTTTTCGCTCCAAATAATTTGAATTTGCTGAACTGGAAATCAACCACTGATCGCCGCAGCGCCAGAGACGATTTCAGACAGTTCTTTGGTGATGGCTGCTTGACGGGTCTTGTTGTAGACAAGTTTGAGTTCGCCAATAACATTGCCCGCGTTGTCGGTAGCCGCCTTCATGGCGACCATACGGGCAGCGTGTTCAGAAGCCATGTTTTCAGCCACGGCTTGGTAAGCCAGAGCTTCTGCATATCGGACCAACAATTCGTCAATCACGGTCTGTGCATCTGGCTCGTAGATGTAATCCCAGCCATGTGAGCTGCCAGCCGCCTTGGTTTCTGCTTCCATCTTGGAAGAAGACAAGGGCAGCAGTTGATCAATGGTCGGCACTTGTGCCATGGTGCTGACAAATTTGTTGTAGCACAAATACACAGCGCTGACCTCACCTGCGGCATAAGCATCAAGCAGCACCTTGACGGGGCCAATCAGCTTTTCAAGGTGAGGTTTGTCGCCCAAATGCGTCACATGAGCAGCTACTTTGGCACCAACGCGGTTCAGAAAACCCAAACCTTTGCTGCCAATGGCGACTGCCAGAGGTGTTTTACCTGCGGCTTGTGTTTCACGCAACTTACCCGTCACGGCGCGAAGCAGGTTGGTGTTCAAACCACCGCACAAGCCTTTGTCTGTAGTCACCACAATGAAGCCAACAGACTGACCGTCGTTTTTCTTCATGAAAGCGTGCACATACTCAGGATTGGCCTGCCCCAGATGAGTCGCAATGGTGCGAATCTTCTCGCTATAAGGCCGGGCCGTGCGCATACGCTCCTGCGCTTTGCGCATTTTGGAGACGGAAATCATCTCCATGGCCTTGGTGATCTTCTTGGTGTTTTCCACCGATTTGATCTTGGTGCGTAGTTCCTTGCCCGATGCCATCAGCGGCTCCTTTTGATCAGGTAGAAATTAAGCAAAGCTTTTCTTGAAAGCGGTCACAGCTGCGGTCAATTCAGCCTCGGCCTCTTTGTCCATGGCCTTTGTGCTTTCAAGCTTGGCCAACAAAGCGGCGTTCTTGTCTTTCAGATAGCCGTGCAAGCCATGTTCAAAGGATAAAACCTTCTTGACGTCGATATCGTCCATGAAGCCTTTGTTGACTGCGAACAAACTGGCACCCATCAGGCTGATAGGCAGTGGGCTGTACTGAGCTTGCTTGAGCAACTCGGTCACACGGGCACCACGGTCCAACTGCTTACGAGTGGATTCGTCCAGGTCAGAGGCAAATTGGGCAAACGCAGCCAATTCACGGTACTGAGCCAAGTCAGTACGGATACCGCCGGACTGACCTTTGATGATCTTGGTTTGTGCTGAGCTACCCACGCGAGACACCGAAATACCGGCGTTAATCGCAGGGCGGATGCCGGCGTTGAACAAACTGGTTTCCAAGAAGATCTGACCGTCGGTGATCGAAATCACGTTGGTCGGCACGAATGCAGACACGTCACCCGCTTGGGTTTCAATGATCGGCAATGCGGTGAGTGAACCTGTTTTACCTTTCACGGCACCTTTTGTGAAGGCTTCAACGTAATCGGCATTCACACGGGCAGCACGCTCCAGCAAACGGCTGTGGAGATAGAACACGTCGCCTGGGTAGGCTTCACGGCCTGGTGGACGGCGCAACAGCAGCGACACTTGACGGTAAGCCACCGCTTGCTTGGACAGATCGTCATAAACGATCAAGGCGTCTTCACCACGGTCACGGAAATATTCGCCCATAGTGCAACCTGAGTAGGCTGACACATATTGCATCGCTGCAGATTCAGA
>CAMDXR010000177.1 GCA_945877725.1 Limnohabitans sp. Rim8 | reverse complement strand
CCAATGCCTACGGCAAGACAGCTACTTTCATGCCCAAGCCTTTGGTCGGTGACAACGGTTCTGGCATGCACGTTCACCAGTCCATCTGGAAAGACGGCAAAAACTTGTTTGCAGGCAACGGCTACGCTGGTTTGTCCGAGTTTGCCCTGTACTACATTGGCGGCATCATCAAGCACGCTCGTGCCCTGAACGCCATCACCAACCCAGGCACCAACAGCTACAAGCGTTTGGTTCCACACTACGAAGCTCCGGTCAAATTGGCTTATTCGGCCAAAAACCGCTCGGCATCGATCCGTATCCCCAACGTCGCCAGCGACAAAGGTCGCCGTGTGGAAGCCCGCTTCCCCGATCCATTGTGCAACCCTTACCTTGGCTTCGCAGCCTTGTTGATGGCGGGCTTGGACGGTATCGAAAACAAGATCCATCCAGGCGAAGCGGCCACCAAAGACTTGTACCATCTGCCTCCAGAAGAAGACAAGTTGGTGCCTACGGTTTGCTCCAGCCTGGACCAAGCCTTGGACGCGCTCAACGCCGACCGTGCTTTCTTGACCAAGGGTGGCGTGTTCACCGACTCGTGGATCGACGCTTACATTGAATTGAAGATGTTGGAAGTCAACCGCAGCCGCGTCGAAGTGTCGCCTGTCGAATACGACATGTATTACTCGCTGTAAGCGCCAATACATGCTTTTGCACCCCTCAGTGCAATTTCAAAAAGGACGGCTTCGGCTGTCCTTTTTTTCTGGTTAACGGTATTTTGATTTTTTAAACGTCAATCCTTGGAGGCAGTGCATGAGGCGACAAGCCAACAACAGCCAGTGGACAGGGTCAGCAGTGATGCCCATGGCGTCCCTGTGCTTGCTGGGTGTCGGGTTGTGCTGGAACGCTGTGGCACAAGAAACCATCTACCGTTGTGGGCAGGAATACACCAACGCCCCCAAAGACATGGCCCTTTGCCAGCCCCTGGCCGAACAAAACATCGTGGTGATTCCCGGCTTGCGTCCCCAAGCTGGAAACGGTTTGGGGAATCCCGCCCAGGGTGCGGGCACGAACGATGGACGCACCAAGACAGAGCCAACGCGCCCGATGGCGGCCTTGCAAGGCGAACGGGATGCTCAGGCGCGCGCCATTTTGGCGCAGGAGTTAGAGCGGATCCAAAAACAACATCTTGAACTGTTGCAAGAGTACAAGCTGGCTGAGCCTGCCAAGTCTCAAGCCGAGACCCAAAACCAAAGCAAGTCCCTAGAGCGGGTGGTGCAACTCAAGGCAGCCATCGCCCGCGCCGAAAGAGACATGGACAGCTTGCAACGCGAATTGTCTCGATACCCATTGACAGCGAAAGGCGCAACACCATGAACCCGCCTGTTTCGCGCTTTCAGGCGCTCGATCTGCTGGCCACGCCCGTGGCAGTGCTGCAAGGGCAGGGCCGCGTGCGCTTTGTCAATGCGGCGCTAGAGGACGCTTTGGGCATGTCTCGACGAACCTTGTTTGACACGCCCATGCCGGATTATTTTCTGGATCCGCAGCCTTTGATCAGTGCCCTGGTGGGGGCGCAATCAAATGAGTTTGCAGCCTTGCGCTACGAAGCACAGTTGCGCCGCATGCACCACGACGACCCCTTGCCTGTGCACGTTATCGTTGCGCCCTCTGACCAAGCCGAAGAAGTCATTGTGGAGTTGTTGCCCGTAGAACAACAAACACGGCAAGAACGGGAGGAGCGTTTGCTGGACCAGGCCCAGGCCAACAAGGAGCTGATTCGCAACTTGGCCCATGAGATTAAGAACCCGCTGGGGGGTATCCGAGGCTCGGCTCAGTTGTTGGAGATGGAGCTGGACAACAAAGACTTGACCGAATACACCCAGGTGATCATTCATGAGGCTGACCGACTGCAAACCCTGGTGGACCGGTTGCTGGCCCCGCACCGGCGGCCGCATGTGGTGAGCGATGTGAACATTCACGAGGTGTGTGAGCGGGTGAGGGCGCTGATTTTGGCCGAGTTCCCCAAGGGGCTCCAAGTGGTTCGTGACTACGACATCTCGATTCCTGATTTCCGAGGCGACCGCGAGCAGCTGATTCAGGCCGTGTTGAACATCTCACACAACGCTGCCCAAGCCCTGCAAGACCGCATTGCGCATGGCGATGCGGCGATCACGCTCAAAAGCCGAATCCTGCGGCAAGTCACTTTTGGCAAAAAGCGTTATCGCCTGGCATTGGAATTGCATGTGGTTGACAACGGGCCTGGTGTACCAGACTCGATCAAGGACCGGATTTTCTTCCCGTTGATTTCGGGGCGAGAGGGTGGTTCTGGCCTAGGACTCACATTGGCTCAAACCTTTGTGCAACAACACCACGGCATGATCGAGTGTGACAGCGAGCCCGGTCGTACGGACTTCAAAATTTTGATTCCATTGCCTTGAGAAACACAGAAAGTGCCACGTTGATGAAGCCGATCTGGATCGTAGACGATGACCAATCCATTCGCTTTGTGCTTGAAAAAGCACTCTTGCGCGAGGGGCTGCCGACCCGCAGCTTCACCAACCCACGCGAGGTCTTGAAGGCGCTGGATGCCGAGAGCGAGGGGGAAGGCCCGCAGGTCTTGGTCAGCGATATTCGCATGCCGGGAGGCTCGGGGCTGGATTTGTTGAGCGCCATCAAGCAGCGCATGCCGGGTTTGCCGGTCATCATCATGACCGCGTTTTCTGACCTGGACAGTGCCGTCTCGGCTTTTCAGAGCGGGGCGTTTGAGTATTTGCCCAAACCGTTTGACTTGCCCAAAGCGGTGGAACTGATTCGGCGTGCCGTTGGGGAAAGTCAGCGTGAAGACGTGGCCGAAGAAAAAATGGCCGAAGCGCCCGAAATGCTGGGCCAAGCACCCGCCATGCAGGACGTGTTTCGCGGCATCGGGCGGTTGGCGCAAAGCCATGTCACCGTGCTGATCACGGGCGAATCGGGCTCCGGCAAAGAACTGGTCGCGCATGCACTGCACAAACATTCGCCGCGTGCCAATCAACCCTTTGTGGCCATCAACACGGCGGCCATTCCCAAAGACCTTCTGGAGAGCGAACTCTTTGGCCACGAGCGGGGTGCCTTCACGGGGGCCCAAGCCTCGCGCCGGGGTCGTTTTGAGCAGGCCGATGGCGGCACGCTGTTTCTGGACGAAATTGGGGACATGCCTTTTGACCTGCAAACCCGCTTGTTGCGCGTGTTGTCGGACGGCAATTTTTACAGGGTCGGCGGGCACAGTGCAGTGAAAGCCAATGTGCGGGTGATAGCGGCCACTCACCAAGACTTGGAGCAACGCGTTAAAGAGGGCGTTTTCCGGGAAGACTTGTACCACCGCCTGAACGTGATTCGTTTGCGTTTGCCAGCCTTGCGTGAGCGCCGTGAAGACGTCCCCATGCTGGCGCGTTACTTTTTGCAGCGCAGTGCGCAGCAATTGGGTGTTGAACCCAAGCGCATTGCAGATGCAGCTCTGGAGCGGCTGAGTTATTTTCAATTTCCGGGCAATGTGCGGCAACTGGAGAACATCTGTCATTGGCTGACCGTGATGGCGCCGGCGCAAGTGATTGAGGTGAAGGATTTGCCCCCCGAAGTGTTGGCTGCTGGGGTTTTGGCTTCTAGCGCTCCCACGCAAGCTGTTTGGGCGAATGGGTCGCCTCAAGACACAACGCAGCATGCGGGCGAAGCGTCTGCAAGCCTTGCGCACCCTTCAGCCACAGAATCTGGGCTTGGTTCGCCGTCGCTGCTTGTCAGCCCGGTTATGGCCAAAATCTGGGAATCAGGGCTGGAAGAGGAAGCTTTGGCTTTGTTGAATACCGGGCGCACCGATGTGTGGGATGTGTTGACCCGTCGCTTTGAGACCAGTTTGATTCAAGCCGCGCTGGCCACCACCCGTGGTCGCCGGATCGAGGCGGCACAAAAATTGGGCATTGGTCGCAACACCATCACCCGCAAAATCCAAGAACTTGGGATTGAAGAGTAAGCCTCAGTTTTTTCGGGCCACCCAATAGGTCGCCCCCTCCGGGCCGTAATGTTCGGCGTGGGGTTCGTCCGCTGGCAGGCTAAATTCATCGCCCGGGGTCAGGTAGCGTTTTTGGCTGCCAATGGTCAGCCACATTTGTCCTGCGGTGACCTTGACCTTGACTGCAAAAGGATGCGTGTGTGTCTCGAGCACCGTGTCAGCGGCCCAAGTGCGTTCCAGCACCTCGTCAAAACCTTCGGCTAAAGCTTGTTGCTTGAATACATCAAAAGACATTTTGGGAATCTCCTTGAATTGACCGTAAGGGGCATGGGCTGACCAGTCGGTCGGTTGCGAAAAAGACAGGGGCGCGTCGGTGAACGGGTGTGCAAAGTTGAGCGACTGCGCATGCAACAGCAAGCGTGGGCTCAAGGCCCTGACCGCAGCGGGCGCATAAAGGGCATCGCCCAATATAGGGTGGCCAATGCTTTGCAAGTGAACGCGCAATTGGTGCGTGCGTCCGGTCACGGGTTCTAGCTCGACCAGGGTGGCGGTGTCACTGCTTTGCAGCGCACGCCAGCGGCTGCGGCTCGGTTTGCCATCGGGGTGAACGATGTGAATCGGGCGGCGCTCCCAGTCCAGCAATATCGGTCCCTCAATGGTACGCCAGCCTTCTGCATCAGCCTCCACGCCTTGCTGGGTTGGTTGCGCTTGGCCCGCCACCACGGCCACATAACGCTTGTGCACTTGACGGGTTTCAAACAGGCGGCTCATGCGGCGCTGGGCTTCCGGGCCGCGCGCGATCACCAGCAAACCCGAGGTATCTTGGTCTATGCGGTGCACCACCAATGCGTTTGGCCATTGGGCTTGTACGCGTGTGATCAAGCAATCCTGCTTGTCCGGGCCCCGGCCGGGCACCGACAACAAGCCACTGGGCTTTTCCAGCACCAGCAGGTGTTCGTCTTCGTAAAGAGGGCTTATTTTTTGCACAGAATTCAGCCTGCCGTGGCCGTGGGTTGGTCCAGTACCACGTTGGACACAGGGCGTGCCACACAAGGCAATACCCAGCCTTCGGTTTTTTCTTCGGCCGAAAGTCCAGGCCACTCCACGGTGTAAACCACTTCGCCACTGACCAATTGACAAATGCAGGTACGGCAAGTGCCGTTGCGGCAAGAACTGGGCAACTGCACCCGCGACATGTCGGCGGCCTCTAGCAGGGTCAGATCCCCCTCGACGTCGTATTGCAAGTCGGCAGGCAAGACGCGGACGGTGAAAATCTGGAAGTGCTCGGGCATGGTGCAAACAGGTCAAATAAGCTCAGGACAGCGGGGCTGGTTGTGGCCCCGTTATGCGCTTCACTTGTCTTTGACTTTGCCTCGTGGTGCCACAAAGGTGGCAGGTGCCATGGGGCGGTCTGAAGTAAACGTCTTGGGGGGTGACGAGTCTTTCTTTGGCTTCTTGGCCATTTTGTTGCTGCGTTGTTCGCCTTTGGCCATGGTGATTCCTTGGTTGCCGGGGTGTTTTCCCGAGTTGTAAGAGGTCTGATGTTAAAGCACAAAGCCGCAAGGTTTGCGGCTTTGTTAGACCCTTTATGCAGGGTGTGCAAGAGTAAACATGGCCGCTTACAGGCGACAAGTATCCGCTGGCTTTACTTCACAAGCGTGACGAACTGCGCTGTCGGGCGGCGAACCTTTTTCAGGTTGAGCAACCAATCGCCCTCGTCGGCACGGTAACCCAGGGGCACCAGCACCACGCTTTTCAGGCCACGGGCGGATAAACCCAAAATTTCGTCCACTGCTGGGGGATCGAAGCCTTCCATGGGTGTGGCATCCACTTCTTCAAAAGCGGCGGCAATCAGGGCGGCGCCCAAACCGATGTAAGCCTGCCGGGCGGCGTGCTCGTAATTCACATGGGCATCACGGGCCGGATAGTTTTTGAGCAACATCTGGCGGTAGTTTTCCCAGCCTTCGTTGCTGCCACCACGCTGGGCGTTGGTCAGGTCAAACATCATGTTGATGCGATCGGCGGTGTAGTGGTCCCAAGCCGCAAACACCAACAAATGTGAACCATCGGTGATCTGGGCTTGGCCATGCGCTTTGGATTTGATCTGTTCGCGCACAGCGGGGTTGGTCACCAAAATAATTTCGAAAGGCTGCAAACCGCTCGAAGTCGGGGCCAGACGGGCGGCTTCGACGATGCGGTCCACTTTTTCTTGCGGCACAGCTTTGCTGGGGTTCATTTTTTTGCAGGCGTAACGCCACTGCAATTTGCTAATTAATTCAGACATTCGGTATCCAGAGGGTTGATAAACAGGGGTGATTGTGTCGGATTTAATAGTTTAAGTTCCTTGGGCCTCTTCAAATCGGGTCAGGCCGGGTTCAAACACCGTTCAAAGACCGGTTCAATATCAGTGAAATACCGTTCAAACCGGGGTCTCTTGCCAAGTGCCAGAAGGCAAATCTTGCAAGTTATAAGGCCCGACGGCCGTGCGAATCAGGCGCAATGTGGGCAAACCGACGGCAGCTGTCATGCGCCGCACCTGCCGGTTGCGGCCTTCGCGGATGACGAGCTCTAACCAAGATGTGGGAATGTTTTGCCGCTCACGTATGGGGGGTTGGCGCGGCCACAAATCGGGGGGCGGTTGCACGGCGCTGGCGCGGGCGGGCAGGGTGGGGCCGTCGTTCAGGGTCACCCCACGGCTCAATCGGGTCAGCGCGGATTCGTCTACCAGTCCCTCGACTTGCACCAGATAGGTCTTTTCCATTTTGAAGCGCGGGTCGGCAATGCGGGCTTGCAAGGGGCCATCGTCGGTGAGCAACAGCAAGCCTTCGCTGTCGGCATCCAACCGCCCGGCCACATAGACGCCGGGCAGGTCAATGTGGTCT